>CANPHE010000011.1 GCA_947573795.1 uncultured Alistipes sp.
CTTGTCCGAAGCCTCCTTGAGGTAGTCGCCCGCCAGGATGCCCAGGCCGCCCGAATAGATCTTCAGCGACGAGTGCAGACCGTATTCCATCGAGAAGTAGGAGATCGTCGTGGATTTCGGGTCGGGCTTCTCGTTCATGTAGTTGCGGAACTGCTCGTAAACGGCGTCGAGCTGCGCCAGGAACTCGGCGTCGCGCTCCAGCTCCTTGAGGCGCTCGACGCTCAGTTTGTCGAGGAAAGCGATCGGGTTGCGCTCGCACTCGCTCCACAGCGCGGGGTCGATGTTCTCGAACAGGTCGCGGGCGCCGGGATTCCAGCACCACCACAGGTTGCGCGACAACTCTTCGAGGGCGTGCAGCCGTTGGGGCAGCGTCTTGTCGATCATCATGCGGCTCCAGTTGGGCTTCTCGACGAAAAGCTGCTGGCGTACGAAGTTGATCTGCTCGTTCTTGGCGCCGCCGTCGTCCAGCACGGCGCGGTTGGTCCGCACGACCGAGCTCTCGATCGCCTCGGAATAGGCCTGCTCGTAGGCGGCGTAGAGGTGTTCCCAGAGCGCCGTTTCGGAGAGTTCGTAGGCCGAGTTGCGGGCTTCGTTGACGTGCTTGTCGTCGAGCTGGCTGAAGCGGATGAGCGCTTCGGCGATCTTCTGCGACACTTCGCGGTCGTTGAAGTCGTCGCGGCGGATCACCTCGACGCCCGAGTGCTCGCAGTGCTTCTCGACCCAGAGGCCGAAGCCGGCCAGCGTCGTGGTGACGGTGGGCACGGAGAAGGCCACCGACTCCAGCGGCGTATAGCCCCACGGCTCGTAATAGGAGGGATAGACGGTCATGTCCATGCCGACGAGCAGTTCGTAGTAGTCCTTGTTGAAGATGCCGTCGGCCTTGTTGAGGTAGGTCGGGACGAAGATCACCTTGACCTTCGAGTCGGCCGAGGTCAGCACCGAGCCGTTCATCGCCTGGACGATCGGGTCCGAAGCGCTGTTTTCGAGGTAGTGGGTCGAGAATTTGTATTGTCCCTCGTCGATGGGCTTCGAGGCGTCGGCCAGGTGGGCCTGGAGATCGACGCGCGGACCCCGGTTGCCGGCCGGCACGGTGATGTAGACCAGCACTTCGCGCTGCAAACGCTCCGAGGAGGCCATCTCCTTGAGCGACTCGAGGAAGACGTCGAGCCCCTTGTTGTGGAACTCGTAGCGGCCGCTCGTGCCGATGATGAGCGGCTCTTTCTCGTATTTGCGGCCCAGGCACGCTTCGGCCACGGAGATCATCGCGCGGCGCGCCTCGGCACGCTTGGCGTCGTACTCCTCGCCCGTCCACACGAAGTCGTTTTCGAAGCCGTTGGGCGTTACGCCGTCGGCCTCGCGGCCCAGCAGGTATTTGCATTCGTTGGCCGTGATATCGCTCACGGTCAGGAACTCGTCGAGGTACGTGGCGGCCATCTTCTCGATCGAGTGCTTGGCCGTGACGTTGAACTGGCGGGCCAGCTCGTCGGCGTTGAATTTCGTCAGGTCGTTATATAAAGGAAGCCGGTTGCCGGCGATGCAGCGGCCCATGACCGTGGCGTGGGTGGTGAAGACCGTCGCCACGTAGGGGGCGTTGCGGCGCAGGTAGAGACCTCCGGCGGCCGTCATCCACTCGTGGAAATGTGCGGCGACCTTCTCCGTCGCGGCGCAGAAGGTCTCGACGTAGGAGGCGATCACCTGACCCGCGGCCCAACCGAAAAGCACCGGCTCGATGTAGTCCCACTGTCCCGAGATCGAGTCTACGTGGTACTCCTCCCAAAGCCGTTTGAGAATCTCGTCCTTGCGGGGAATCAACGACGAAAAATCGATCAGCACGACCAGCGGTTCGCCCTTGATCTTCCAGCGGCCCACGCGGATGCGGATGCCCTCGTTGTAGACCGTCTGACGCCACGCCTTCAGCAGATTGGCGTCCTCCTCGAACTCGGGGTTGACCCCCTCGTGCGAGCGATCGGGGCCCATGAGTATGTAACGGTCGGAAAATTTGCGGGTAGCAGTCTGTGCTTTGGTCGAAATGACGGTATGGATGCCGCCGATTTTGTTGCATACCTCCCAGCTCACTTCGAAAAGGAAGTCGGGAGACAGTTTGGCATTGCTCATATTGCTTCAGCTTATTTTGTTATTTGTTTTCGATCCGGTTTCCGCCGCAAAGGTAACGCTTAAAACAGGATAAAACAACCTCGGCGGCCTGTTTGTAAAAATATTTAATAATAACTTAACATTTCTGTTTCACTTATTTGCAAGCCTTCTTACGTTTCGAAAAGGCTTTCGATGACGGCATCCGACACCAGAAACCGTTCGGGAACGACGGCGATTCGGTTCCCGTCGGCGTGCAGGGCGCCGGCGGCGATCCAGCGCCGGACCTCGCCAAACAGCCTTTCGAGGCGCTGGGGGCCGAAAAGCCGCGCGATTTCGCGCGTGTCGATACCGTCGCAGGTGCGCAGCCGCGTGAGCAGGTATTCGTTGTAGCGGTCGCGCTCGCTGAGCGTTTCGTTTTCGGCCGGGGCGCCTTCGAGGTATTTCGTCACGGAAGCGACGTTCCACCGGCGGCTCTCTCCGTCGTAGGAGTGGGCCGCGGGACCGATGCCCAGGTACTTCGCGCCGTGCCAGTAGGCGGCGTTGTGGCGGGCCCGGAAGCCGGGAAGGGCGTAGTTCGAAACCTCGTAGTGCTCGTATCCTGCGGCGCAGAGCGCCGTGTGCACCGTGAGGAACTCCCGTTCGCTCGTCTCCTCGTCTACGGCGGCGAACGTGCCGCGTGCGGCGCGGCGTCCGAAAGCCGTATCGGGTTCTACGGTCAAATGGTATGCCGAAATGTGTTGCACGCCCGCATGCAGCAATCCGTCGATCGTCCGGCGCAGCGCGTCGCCGCCGAATCCCGGGACGCCGAAGATCAGATCGGCGGTGATGTTTTCGAAACCCGCCTCGCGGGCTTCGCGCAGGGCGTCGAGCGCCTGGCGCGCCGTATGGCGGCGGTTCATCAGCCGCAGGCAGTCGTCGTCGAGCGACTGGACGCCGATCGAGATGCGGTCGAAGCCCGCTTCGCGCAGCGCCGCGAGGTAGCGCGGATTCAGATCGTCGGGGTTGGCTTCGAGGGTGGTCTCCTCCGTGCGGCTGCAATCGAACAGCTCCTCGGTGCGCCGGAGCAGTCCGCCCAGCGCTTGCGGCGAGCAGAGCGAGGGGGTGCCGCCGCCGAAGTAGCGCGTGCGGACCGGTTCGCCGCCCAGGTAGTTGCGGCGGGCCTCCAGCTCGCGGGCGAGGGCTGCGACCAGTGCGTCCATGCGGTCCAGCTCGACGCTCTTGTAGAAGTCGCAGTAGGCGCAGACGCGCTTGCAAAAGGGGATATGGAAATAGATTCCGGCCATACCGAGTTCGTTACCGATTAATCAAAGATAGGTAAAAAAGTGCGAAATCCCAAGGATTTCGGCGACTTCTTCTCCCGGGGTCGGACGGCGGAGGGGTTAATCTTCGATCTCGACGCCCAGCAGGCGGACCAGATCGAGGGCCTGGAGGCGGTCGATGCGTGCGCCCCGCAGCTCGGGCGAGACGATTTCCCGGATGCGGATGCCCCGGATGTCGGAGTCGGCGAGCGACATGCCGCGCAGGCGGGTGCCGAAAAATTCCGCTTCGCCCAGGTCGCAGCGCACGAACCGGCTCTCCTCCATGCGGCAGTCGCTCAGCGACGCGTGGCGCAGGATGCACTCCTCGAATCGTACGTGCCGCAGGCGGCTCGCCGCGAAGGTGGCCGCTTCGCCCTTGCAGCGCTCCATGCGCACGTGGCGCAGCACCGTGTCCGAGAAGTTGGCGCCCGAGAATTTGCAGTCGACGAACGTTACGCGGTGGAACCCGCAGCCCGAGAGGTCGGCGCCCGTAAGGTCGCAGTTGCGCAACTCGACGTCGCACCACTGCGAATGGCGGACGGTGATGCCCGGGAGCAGGCATCCGCTCAGCGTGCACTGCTCGACGGCGATATGTTCGCGCGCGAACGGCGGGAAGTAGAGCGAGCGGAAGGCGCGGCGGAAGATCGATTCCTCGTGTGCGAAGCCTTCGGCGTCGGTTTCGACGGGGAGTCCGTCGGGGATTTGGGGCGGGAGCAGCGCGGTTTTTTTCATCGATAGCGGTTTGTGCGTCGCGGCAACGGTCGTTTATTCGGATTGTTTGTAGCCGATCGGTCTGCGGGGCGGCCGGACTTGCGGGGTTTTGACCGAGAGGGCTGCGATGGCTGCGTAGATGTTGTCCAGCTCCCTGCGCATGTCTTCCGAAAGGTCGTTGATCGCTTCGGCGTTGTCCTCGTCGTTGCGCTCCAGCAGCGCCAGTTTCGCACGGATTTCCGACAATTCGGCCGTTACGGTCGTCGTCGTGGCGATGTAGTTGCGCATGGCTACAAAAGCGCGCATGATGGCGATGCTCGTGTGAATTGCGACCGGGCTTTTCAATACGGCCGAGAGCATGGAAACGCCTTGTTCGGTAAAAGCATAGGGCATTTTGCGTATGCCGCCCCAACTTGATATCACAATTTGTGATTTCAAGTTTGTAAACTCTTGATGCGTAAGTTGAAACATGAAGTCGGACGGGAAGCGTTCGGCATTTCGTTTTACGGCTTGGTTCAGTGCGCCGGTCGTTACTCCGTAGAGTTCGGCTAAATCGCGGTCGAGCATCACGCGCTGGCCGCGGATTTCGTAGATCTTGTTCTGGATAACGGTTATCTCATTCATCGGGTTCGGGATGTGTATGACAAATATAGTTACTTTTTTATATTTATAAGGCGATTGAAGTATTCGTAACGGGAATTATGCTATCTTTGCAACCGAATCGTTCGGCATAGCCGGCGAATGAATTATAAAGGGTAAACAACTCTTTATACCTGCTTGTAAACTTGGAGACCTCTTCGGAGGATGTTTAACGTGGTATAATGGTTGTCAGTCCTTGTTCTGTTCTGCCCCTTTGCGGGCGGAACACGCAAGGGCGCAGGACAGCTTCACGTTAAAGGTACTCCAAGACCTACAAGCAAGAGCTGACACCGCGCCCCCTTTTTATTTTTACGGGCGCAAGTATTAACGATTACGCGAAACGGGTATCGAATCGCTATGCCCTTGTGGCACCGGCAGGAACGGGAACGCCCGTCGTCGATAACGAACCCGTCTCGATGGCTCCTGAATCTGGTAACGGCGGGCTGTTCCCGGCTGCTTTGTTGGATTGGGGTGCGGAACGATTGAATTCTTCACGCCGAAGTTGCGTCACATATGTTTTCCCTGGCGGTTCCGCACCCGTTTTTAAAACGACCGATCGCATTTCGTATATAATTCTTTTTGCCGAAGCCCGCAGAGGCGTTCCGCCGCACAATCCGGTGCGGCGGAGTGATGCGAGCCCGGATGCCGCGCTGCCGCACGATATGCGCTCGGCAATGCTCAAATAAATTTGGCATTGCCCTCGCTTATTCGTACTTTGGCTCCGCCGAAGATACTCCCGCTCGGCAATGCTCAAATAAATTTGGCATTGCCCTCGCTTATTCGTATCTTTGCACATATGGCAGTAATCAGATTGACCAAGGAATTCTCGTTCGAGGCGGCTCATGCGTTGGGCGGCTACGACGGACCGTGCCGCGAGATACACGGCCACTCCTACCGTCTGTTCGTGACGGTCAAAGGCCGCCCGGCGACGGAGACGGCCGATCCCAAGTGCGGCATGGTGCTGGATTTCGGCGTGTTGAAGCGGATCGTCGGCGAGCAGATCGTCTCGCGCCTCGACCATGCGCTGGTGTTGCGTGCCGACGAGGCCAACGAGCCGTTGTTGCGCATGCTCGGCGAGCGGTTCGACAACGTGGTGACGGTCGATTATCAGCCGACGTGCGAGAACATGCTCGACGATTTCGCCCGCCGCTTGCAGGCCCATCTGCCCGAGGGCGTCGAGTTGTGGTCGCTGCGCCTGCATGAAACGGCAACGTCATTCGCCGAGTGGTTCGCCGAGGACAACGCTTAAGGCGTCGGCCGCATCCGGCCGGAGCCTCCGCTCCGTATGATCTACCAAACGCAACTTCATATATGAAAAAACTTTTTCTGGTCGATGCCTATGCGTTGATATTCAAGTATTATTACGCATTCCTGGGCCGACCCATGCGCAACCGCGCGGGTATGAACACCTCCGTTGTGTTCGGATTCGTCAAGTTCCTGCGCGACATTCAGAAACGCGAACGTCCCGATCTGTTGGGTGTGGCGTTCGATCCCAAGGGTGGCAGTTTCCGCCGCGAGATTTTCCCCGAATACAAGGCCAACCGGGCCGAGACGCCCGAGGATATCCTCCTCTCGGTGCCGTATGTCAAACGGGTGCTCGACGCCATGTGTATCCCGGTGCTGGAGGTCGAGGGCTACGAGGCCGACGACGTGATCGGCACCCTCTCGCAGAAGGGTGTTGCGGCGGGTTACGACGTTTATATGGTGACGCCCGATAAGGACTACGGGCAGTTGGTGCGCGACAACTGTCGGATATACAAACAGAAAGGTGCCGAAGGAAGTATCGAGATCGTCGATCGCGAGGCGATCCGCGCCAAATACGGTATCGACGATCCGGTGCTCGTGCGCGACATTCTCGCCCTGTGGGGCGATGCGTCGGACAATATTCCCGGCGTGCCGGGCATCGGCGAAAAGAGTGCCTGCAAGTTGGTGCAGGAGTGGGGCACGGTGGAGAATATCCTCGACAACGTGGCGCAGATCAAGGGCAAGCAGGGCGAGAAGATCGCCGCCTGGAGCGACAACCTGCGGCTGGCCAAGCGGCTGACGACGATCTGCCTCGACGTGCCGATCGAGTTGCGCGAGGAGGAATTGACGGTGTGCGATCCGCATATCGACGAGTTGAAGGCCCTGTTCGCCGAGCTGGATTTCAAGGCTTTCATGCACGATTTGGCCAACCTCGCGCCTGCCGAGCCGCTGCCCGACGGTCCGCGGCAGGAGGCGCAGACGCAGTTGGCCGAGATGGCGCGCGCGAAGTCCGCGGCGGCCAAACGCGCCGCGCTGGCCGGGCAGGGAAATCTGTTCGGCGATCCCGTGGTGCCGCTGCCGGCGGTTCCGGTTCCCGAGATCGAGGAGGAGGTGCAATGGCATACGGCGCAGAATACGCCCCACGAATATATCCTGGTGGAGGATGCCGACGCCCTGCGGACGCTCGTGGAGCAGCTGTCGGGGTATGACGAGGTGTGTTTCGATACGGAGACGACGGGATTCGACTTGTTCAACGACCGGATCGTCGGCATGTCGTTCGCCGCGGAGCCGCACAAGGCGTGGTACGTCGCATTCCGCGAGGAGACGACGGCCGAATATGCCGCGATCGTGCGGCCGTTGTTCGAGAACGAACGGATCGCCAAGATCGGGCAGAACATCAAGTTCGATTTGATGGTGTTGCGCCGCATCGGCATCGAGCTCCGGGGACCGAAATACGATACGATGATTCTCCATTACCTGCTCGACCCCGAGTCGCGTCACAACATGAATGCCCTGGCGGAACGTTATCTCGACTACAAACCCATCGAGATCGAGACGCTTATCGGCCGCGGGGCGAAGCAGCTGACGATGGATATGGTGAATATCGAACGGGTGACGGAGTATGCGGCCGAGGATGCCGATATCACGCTGCAACTCAAACAGGTGCTCTACCCCGAGGTCGAGCGGATCGGACTCGCCAAGCTCTATTTCGAAATCGAGGAGCCGATGATCGCCGTGCTGGCCGATATCGAGACGGCCGGGGTGTGCATCGACACGGAGGCGCTGGCGGAATACGCCGTGGAACTCAATCGCCGGATGGCCGAACTCGAAGCCGAGATCCGCAGCGAGGCGGGCGAGGCGTCGCTCAACATCAACTCCACGCGTCAGTTGGGCGAGGTGCTGTTCGCCAAAATGCGCATCGCCGAGAAGCCCAAAATGACCAAGACCAAGCAATTCTGCACCGACGAAGAGTATTTGCAGACCTTCGCCCACAAGCATCGGATCGTCGATCTGATTCTCGAATACCGCGGGGTGAAGAAGTTGTTGTCGACTTATGTCGAGGCGTTGCCGCAACTGGTCAATCGCAAGACGGGACGCATCCACACGTCGTTCAACCAGGCCGTGACGGCCACCGGACGACTTTCGTCGACCAATCCCAATTTGCAGAACATTCCCGTACGCGAGGAGATGGGGCGTCGCATCCGCAAGGCCTTCATCCCCTCGGACGACGATCATCTGCTGCTGTCGGCCGATTACAGTCAGGTAGAATTGCGGTTGATGGCCCATCTGTCGGGCGACGAGTCGCTTATCGGGGCCTTCGCGCACGGCGAGGACATTCATGCGGCGACGGCGGCCAAACTTTTCCACAAACCGCTGGAGGAGGTGACCCCCGAGGAGCGGCGGCGCGCCAAGACGGCCAATTTCGGCATCATTTACGGTATCTCGGCCTTCGGGTTGAGTCAGCGGCTCGAAATTCCCCGCAAGGAGGCACGCGAGTTGATCGACGGCTATTTCGAGTCCTATCCCAAGATCAAGGAGTATATGGACGGCGTGGTGGCCAAGGCCCGCGAGCAGGGATTCGTCACGACGATTTTCGGGCGGCGCCGCTATCTGAACGATATCGATTCGCGCAACGCCGTGGCGCGCGGTCTGGCCGAGCGCAATGCCGTGAATGCGCCGATACAGGGCTCGGCGGCCGACATCATGAAGATCGCGATGATCGAGGTGTCGCGCCGTTTCGCCGCCGAAGGGATTCGTTCGCGGGTGATTCTCCAGGTACACGACGAATTGGTCGTCGACATGCTTCGCGAGGAGCGGGAGCGCGTGACGGCCATCGTCACCGAGGCGATGGAGGGTGCCGCCGAGCTGCGGGTGCGGCTGCTCGCCGAGGCCGGTACGGGGCGCAATTGGCTCGAAGCGCATTAGGTCGCTGAGGCTCGCTATGCTCTCCTAAGCAGGCTGCGGTTCGCTAAATTATGTTCGTCGGCAAACTCGACGCTTGAGGCGTCGCATCTTCGGCGGCTCGCGCTTTCAGCGCGACGCCCCCAGCCGCCGAAGATGATGATTTTCGTTGGCGGCGAACCGCAAAATCCACACGAACGGCTCGTCCCGCAGGCCACGACTCGCCCTCGACAGAACTATTAAATTCATGCTTTGCTCCGTTTCGTAGCCGGGCGTCCGCCACCTTGCGACGTGCTCTCCCGAAAAGACGACCGCCCCTGCCCGAATTTCGGGCGGGGGCGATCGCTATCGAAGAAAGAGTGCGGAGCGTCAGAACGATACGCCGACGCGGATACCGAAGTTGTTGAGTCCGTTGACCGAATAGGTAAGCACGTCGCCGCTGTTGGTCGAATAGCTGTAATAGGCGGCGATGTGGAATCCCAGCCGGTAGTCGGGGCGCGGGAAGATCGAAACGCCGACCTCGGGCGAGAGGAAAAATCCCCAGGTATCGGTATACTGTTTGATGACGTAATAATAGGAGGAGAATTCGGCCCAGGAGGCGCCCAACTTCAGCCCTACATAGGGCTGCAATACGCTGTCCTTATACCAGTTGTAACGTCCGGTGACGCCGAACGGAAGCTGGAAAGCGGCGTGTTTCTGGGCTGTGGTCAGCGCCGAGCCTCCGCTCAGGTCGAGGGTGCTGCGCGACACCGATTCCAGATTGGTCTGGTAGGAGATGAAGGCTCCGACGGCGATTTCGGGCGTCACGAAGTAGCCGCCCTCGAAATTCATGCCCCAACCCGAGGCTTTGTCGGCGAAATCGGAGCCGAGCGGTACGCCGACTTGCCAGTCGATGTTGATATAGCTGTCGGGGAAAAGCTGCGCTTTGGCCGGATGTGCGGCCAGGAACAGGACGGCGCAACAGGCGGCCGCCTTGAGGTATTTAGCTGTTTTCATGTTCGTTCTTGGTTTTGGTATTCGATTTTTCCGGTGTAGCGGATGCGGTTTAGGGCTCGTGAGCCGTTATTTATGCAGATAGGGCGATTGGGCGAAGGCTTGATCGACGGCCGAGAGCGTACGTTGCAGATTGACTTTCTCGGATGCGGAGAGCAGTCCGCCGATGAAGCTGTTCCATACTACGGGCAGTTTCTTGCCGCTCTCCTCGGAGCCGTCCAGGTCGAGCATCTCGATCAGCAGCGACCCGGAAGTGTAGCCGTAATAGACGCGGTAAGGGTAATACCAACCGATCCAGTCGCCCCAGTAGGAGGGTGCCCAGTAATAGGGATAATACCACCACCAGTAGGGGTTGTCGTAACCGACGTAATAGGTCTCCTTTTCGACGTAACTCATCTGGATGCCCGCATCGGCCGTCTCTTTGTCTTCGATGCGCTGATATCCCGCAGCATCGAGCTGTGCGGCGACGCGGGCGATGATCTCCTGTGCCGAGGCGTCCTCCCAGTACTTCGTCTCGTCGCTCTCGCCGATCAACAGGATGCGGTCGGGCAGGTAATAGGTCTCCAATGCCGCGAAATCCGTATTGGTGTCGTGGGCCGTATAGACCAGATAATCTTTGTGGAGTCCCGATGTCGAGGGCTCCTTCTGACACGCGCAGACCGCAGCTGCCAACAGCGCGATCGCGAGGTAATGAATCGTTTTGACGGTCATGATCTCGAATTTTTTGTTTGCTGTTCAGCCGAGGTTTCAAATTCCGTTCCGCATGCCGCGGTTTTTCGCCCTCGGGCTTCGTGCGCTACGAATAGGTCCGAACGGGCGATATACCTATGAAACGTCCGCCGCCCGGGACTTCGTGCGAGGTCTCGGGCGGCGGGTTTCCGGGATGGTGTGTCGGGATTACAAATCCCCGACGATCTGCGTTGTGTAGCGACTCCAGCCGGGGGCCGTTTTGTAGGCCTCGACCGAGGCTGCCGGGACATGGATTTTGACAGGGAGACAGAGGTCGTCGAACGGATCGGTCCCGATGGACGGCGGGACTGTCGGTTTGAAATAGATATCTGCCAACCTGTTGCAGTAGTAAAATGCGCAACTTCCGATTGAAGTCACTTTTTCGGGGATGGTTATATGGGTCAGATTGAGGCAATGCTGGAATGCATAGCCTTGAATTGTGTTTGTCTCTTGAGGAATGTCGATCTCTTTCAGGTTGTGACATCCGAGAAAAGCAAACGCTTCGATCGAGGTTACGTGGTCGGGGATATGGACGCCGATCAGTTCCGTACACTCGGCAAAAGCCATTGCTGCAATGGCTTTCGTATCGTTCGGAAGGGTATATTCGGTTAGGCCTGCCGGAGCGAATGCCATCAATCTCCCGTCACAAATCAAACAGCGGTTGTCTGCCGAAGCGTATTTCCCATGAATGGTAGCCAATCGAGTACAACCGGCCAAGGGCGCAGCGCCGATTGAAACCACGCTTGGGGGAATATGAATCTCTGTCAATGCCTCGCAGAAGCTAAAGGCGGATTCCCCGATCGAGGTTACACTGCCGGGAAGCCGCAGACTTTTCATGTTTGTGCAGCTGGCGAATGCTTTGTTCTGAATTACTTTGAGTTTTAGATTGTTGCTAAGGTCTGCCGATTTAAGATGATGACACTCCTGGAAGGAGATATCGTTCAGATTGGAAAAGTAGCCGATTCCCTTGATTGATTGAAGGCCGACGATGTACTGCATTCCGATTTGGGTGACGGCATTTGCTTCGGCACGGGAGACTTTTCCGTCCAGATCGGCATCGAAGTATGTCAGGCAAAATTCCCGGAATGTAGGGTCATCCATGCAGGAACAGACATCGTCGGGGTCGGGGCATTCGGGTCGGGGATTTCGTCTTTGCTGCACGAGGGGAGTGTAGCGGCGCAGGTCAGTGCGAGCAGAAGAAGCAGTCTTTTCATGGCGGCATGTGGTTGAGGTTCTTCGCAAATATAGGCATAAACATCCGAAAATAGAACATTCGGGTTGGATGTTGTCGGAAAAAGACTGCTGAGGCCTTTTCCCGCAACAAAAAACCGCTTGCAAGTAAACTTGCAGCGGAGTCGGGAGCTGCCCATAACGAAAAAAGGACCGCCTTGTCTGACGATCCTTTTTCGAGCCGAATCCGAGATTTGAACTCGGGACCCCTTCATTACGAGTGAAGTGCTCTACCGCTGAGCTAATTCGGCCTGAAGCACCTAAACGTGCTCTTTGGGACTGCAAATATCTGAAAAAATTTTTTCTCTTGCAAAAAAATGGAGAAAAAATTCGCACGATATTGCATTTTGACGCAAAAACGGTCGACGAAGACGTTTCGCGGGCCTTTTTCCGGGGGGAAGACGAGGCGATCGGAGGCCGATGCGAGGTGCGGCTCGCAGTCGGAAAGGGCGCCGCATGTCCGTGCTAAGAGCGATGCGTAGCAGGATCGGACCCGAATATGGCACGGCCGTGGCGTCCCGGAGCAAATTTTTTCCGCCGACGTTCCCGTAAATCGCACTTTTCTTGTTATCTTCGCATCGCAACCGACCTAAACCTGTTTCGGATATGATTACTTTTTTGATTTGTCTGGCTTTGCTGGTCACGGCATATTTTACCTACGGGTGCTATCTGGAGCGGCAGGCGGGGATCGACCCCGCGGCCGAAATGCCCAGTCGCCGGCTTTACGACGGGGTGGATTACGTCCCCCTGCCGCGGTGGCGCATATTTCTGGTACAGCTGCTCAACATCGCCGGACTGGGGCCCATCTTCGGCGCCGTGCTCGGTGCGGCGTACGGTCCCGTGGCATTTCTGTGGATTACGTTCGGAGGTATTTTCATGGGCGGTATGCACGACTTCGTGTCGGGTGTCATTTCGCTGCGGCACGACGGGGCCAGTCTGCCCGAAACGATCGGTATCTACCTCGGACGCGGCACGAAGATCGTCATGCGCGCCTTCTCGGCCGGATTGATGGTGCTGGTCGGTGCCGTGTTCCTGTCGCAGCCCGCGACGCTGATCGCCAACCGGATCGAGTGCCCCGCATTGGCGGGCGTGGCCTTCGGAAACTTCTCGTGGCTGCTGTTGATCGTTTTGGGTGCCATTCTGGTCTATTATATAGTCGCGACGCTGCTGCCTGTGGACAAGGTGATCGGCCGTATCTATCCTGTTTTCGGCTTTGCACTGGTATTCATGGCGTTGGGTATCCTTGCCGTGCTGCTTTTCAGCGGGAAATATACGATTCCGGAGTTCACGTCGCTGGAGAACTGCATCGCCGATGCGCGGCGGTTTCCGATTCTGCCGACGCTCTTCACGACGATCGCCTGCGGTGCGATTTCGGGATTCCACGCCACGCAGTCGCCGTTGATGGCCCGCTGCATGGGTAACGAGCGCGAGTGCCGTCCGATATTTTACGGGGCGATGATCTCCGAGAGCATCATCGCATTGATCTGGGCCGCCATCGCCATGGCCTTCTGGGGCGGTGTCGAAGGACTCAACGGGGCGATCGCCGAATACGGCGGGCAGGCCGCCGTGTTGATCGACAAGATCGCCTATACCACGCTGGGCCCCGTACTCGCGCCGATGGTGATCGTCGGGGTCGTGGCCTGTGCCATCACTTCGGGCGACACGGCGTTTCGTTCGGCGCGGTTGATCGTCGCCGACTTCATGGGGCTCGAACAGCGGTCGCTGCTCAAACGGATCGCCATTTGCGTGCCGTTGTTCGGTCTGGGATTGGTGATTATCTTCGCGTTGCCGTTCCAGGCCATCTGGAGCTATTTCGCCTGGATGAATCAGACGATGGCCGTCGTGACGCTGTGGATGATCGTCGTTTTCCTGGTGCGGCGCGGCGGGAACCGCTGGGTCGGGATGATTCCGGCGTTGATAATGACCTATGTGTGCACGTCGTTCGTCTTCGTGTCGGACCAGTTCTTCGGCATGGAGAACCGCGTGGCGGCCTATGTGTTGGGCGGCGTTGCGACGCTGGCGATCACGGTATTCATGATTTTCAAACTACGACGTAAGGATGCGTGATAATACACCCCATCTGAACCCTACGGCCGACCAGACGTTCGAAGTCGTCGGCAGCGGGCCTTATGATTTCGGCAAAGTGCTCGCGCGCAGCCGCGAAATGCAGGCGGCGGGCGATGTCGAAGGAGCTTGCAACGAACGTTTCCAGGCGTTTCAGCGCCTTTCCGAGTTGATTCCCGAACAGGAGGAGATCGTGTTGGAGTGGAACCACCGCAATTCGCGGGCGGCCCTGGAGTTGATTTTCGCATCGGCCGTCGATCACTTCCTGATCGACGATTTCGAAATGTCGGCGGCCCTGCTGGAACTGCTGCTCGAACTGGATCCCGAGGACCATTTGGAGGGGAGCGAGCTGCTGGCGTTCGATTATCTGGCGATGGACGAGCAGGAATCGTTCGACGAGGTTATCAACGACGTGTCGGACAAGAGCGCCGGACGGGAGGTGTTGTTGCTGTGGTCGTCGTTCCGCCGCGACGGCGAGTTGCCCGGCGGCGAGTTGCAGCGCTTCAGGACCCGTTTCGCACCTTATTATGCGGAGTTCACGGCCGATGAGCATCCGGCGGATGCCCGTTATCTTGCCGATATCGAGAGCGAACGCCCTTCGCAGGCGGCCGAGGCGCGCGAATTGTGGCTGCGGACCGAGAATCTGTGGGCGCGTTGGCCCGAGTTCATCGCAGCGCTGCGGGCCGCGAGGTAAGGTCGGAAGGGTAAAGCTGGAAAATCTTCGGCAGGACGTAGCCTGCGGAGCGAGCATAGCGAGCCTCCGGAGGCTACGTCCTGCGCGGCTCCAAGAACCGCTCGTGTGGATTTTGCGGTTCGCCGCCAGCGGAGGATTGCCCGAGCTTTCGGCGAGTGGCAGTCCGCCGCCGGGGGTGGCGGCGAACTGGCAGTCTTTCAGACTGCATTTTTCCAAATCGCTTCGGGGATTCTTTTTCCTTATGCTTTTTGACCGCCCAAAGGCCCCTCCGAGAACGACTCGAAAGTTTGCGAAAATCATTTTTGATAGTTGATAGCGGGTCGCACCTGCGAAGCCCGGCTAAAAGCCGGGTATTACGGGGAAATGCCCGCAGACATTGCTTCTTACGGTCTTCTGTCCCCGGATTTAGGCGGGCCTTCGCCGCCGGAGGCTGCGGCCCGCGCGATCCTGAAGGATCGCATCTTTCCGAAAGGCTTTCGTGATTCTTTTTCTTTGTACTTTTTGACTGAAAAAAGTACCAAAAATTCCGGCGTGAAGTCTGAATCTTAATTGCTGCGAAGCGGCACTAAAAGGTATGAAATAATCAAATCGCGGAGGAGACTCGAAAGTTTGCGAAAATTATCATCTTCGGCGGCTGGGCCGGTCGCACCGGAGGTGCGAGCCGCCGAAGATAGCAAGGCAAAGCCTTGTATTTTCGAGTTTCGCAGGATATGGCCAACCGTGCAAAGGCAATTTTAATGCCCGTCTTTAGACGGGCCCCGGGCGGAGGATCACCCCTGTTGCCGAAGATGGTTGCTACCACTCCAATCCCATAATATAATCGTTCATGAAATAGCCGTTGCCGATCGGGAAGTCGCCTTCGCGCAGACGGCGCATGCCCATGCGCTGGTAAAAGCCTAAGGCGCGGTTGCGACGGTTGACATTCAGTTCCATCGTGCCGTGTCCGGGGCAGAGGTCGCGAATGTAGTCGACGGCGTGGCGGAAAAGGAACGCCCCGACCCCGCAGCCCTGGAAGCGGGGCAGCACGTAGATCTTTTGCAGGTGGAACAGCCGCTCGGCCTGTCGTTCCACCGATACATAGCCGCACGGCGTGCCGTCCGCTTCGGCGATAAACCAGGCGAAGCCCGCGTGCAGTTCGCGGCGGAGCGTTTCCGGAGCATACATCCGTTCGAGCATATAGACGAGTTGTTCGGGTGAGAGCAGTTCGCGGTAAGTGGCCGTGAAGGCTTCGTCGGCGAGCGTGTGCAGCAGGTCGATGTCCCGTTCGTCGGCACGCCGGAGGGTGAGCCTGTCGTTGCGGGAGGTGCGGAAATCGCAGGCGTCGAGCCGCGAAATGCGGATCGTGCGGCCCGAGGCCTCCGATTCGGTTCGGACATACCGGAATCCGCACTTCTCCTGCACGCGCTGCGACTGGCGGTTCTCCGTGAAAGAGCAGCACCAGAGGGTCGCGAGATGCAGATCGTCGAAGGCATGGTTCACGAGGGCCCGCAGCGCCTCGGGGATCAATCCTCGGCCCCAGTAGGGAACCCCGATCCAATAGCCGACCTCGGCTTCGTCCGTTTGCAGGGCGATGTATCCCGCATCGCCGCGGAGCAGTCCGATGCAGCCGACGGCGCGGCCCGTTTCGTGCAACACGACGGCATAGGTCTCCGGGGCGGAGAATATCTCGCGGATCACCGTGCGGCTCTCCGCGACGTTGCGGTGGGGCGGCCAGTCGGCAGCTTCGCCGACGCGCGGATCGGAGGCGCAGGCGTAGAGATCGGGAGCGTCGTCCTCGCGCCACGGACGCAGCGAGAGTCGTTCGGTCGAGAGTTCCATGAAGTATATATTTAGGTAACTATTATACAACTTTACAGCAGCTTGGGTTTTCGACTGTCATTTCATACAGGCAGGTCGATGTTTCGCGGCCTTTGGCCGCGTTTACAAATTCGACCCCACCCCAAACCCCTCCCTCGGGAGGGGCTTCGGGTGCAATCGTTGAGGTTATAGCGGCTTGAAAACAGTTTCTTACCTGCCGATTCGCTCGGGTCGGTGTATGCTCGCGGCCTTTGGCCTCTCTGTTAAAACTTGGCCATGCTGCCGCCTGTTCATTCGGGATATTGGACCCGGACAGGCAATAAAAAAGGCCGACTTGCGTCGGCCCGTAACCTTTTGTCAGGCAAAAATTAAGCGTATTTGAACGTCGATTCGTCCGATACGGTCAGTTTTTTGCGACCTTTTGCGCGACGCGCAGCCAACACCTTGCGACCTTCCGCCGTAGCCATACGCTTGCGGAAACCGTGCTTGTTGATTCTCTTCCGGCGCGAGGGCTGGTAAGTTCTCTTCATTGCCATAGCTATCTCGTTTTTTGTTGTTTCGAACTATTTTTACGGATTGCAAAAGTACAACAAAAATACGATCTGCAAAAATTTTTCGCGAAAATATTTCCGAAAGGCGGGGAAAAGATCGAAATCTTGTTAACTTTGTCGTAAAAGGAGACGTTTCCGGGGCCGTCGAAGGACGTATCGTGCGGGCTGCTGCGACGGAATTCGTTGTGGCTGCGCACCGTATGTCGCCGTATGCCGGGAAACGGCTCCGATCACCCATTCAACCGGAAAGAATATGGCCGTATTCAGAGTCGAGGGCGGACATCGCCTTCAGGGCAGCATTACGCCGCAGGGCGCCAAGAACGAAGCGTTGCAGATCATCTGCGCCGCATTGCTGACACCCCAGCGGGTCGTCGTGCGCAACGTACCGCGGATTCTGGACGTCATGCAGCTCATCGAACTGCTGCGACGCATGGGAGTCGAGGTGGAGGAGCTCTCCGAGGATGCCTACGCATTCCGGGCCCGCGAAATCGATTTCGACTACCTGCGCTCGGACGATTACCGGCAGCGCTGCACGCGGCTGCGCGGCTCGGTGATGCTTATTGGGCCGATGCTCGCGCGTTTCGGGGTGGGATACATTCCCAAGCCGGGCGGCGACAAGATCGGACGCCGCAGGCTCGACACCCATTTCCTGGGATTCCGGAAACTGGGCGCGCAGTTCGACTTCGACATCGCCGACGAGTTTTTCGCCGTCGAGGCGAAGCGGTTGAAGGGGACCTACATGCTGCTCGACGAGGCTTCGGTGACCGGTACGGCCAATATCGTGATGGCCGCCGTGCTGGCCGAAGGGACCACGACGATCTACAACGCCGCATGCGAGCCCTATTTGCAGCAGTTGTGCAAGATGCTCAACCGCATGGGGGCCCGTATCTCGGGCATCGCGTCGAATTTGCTCACGATCGAGGGCGTCGAGGCGCTGGGCGGTACGGAGCATACGTTGCTGCCCGACATGATCGAGGTGGGCAGCTTCATCGGTATGGCTGCGATGAACCGCTCGGAGCTGACGATCCGTAACGTCTCCTACGAAAATCTGGGGATCATCCCGGCGCAGTTCGCCCGCATGGGCATTCGGTTCGAACAGCGGGGCGACGATATCTACATTCCCGCGCAGGAGCATTACAGCATCGATACGTTCCTCGACGGTTCGATCATGACCATCGCCGATGCGCCGTGGCCCGGGCTGACGCCCGACCTGCTGTCGATCTTCCTCGTCGTGGCGACGCAGGCCAAAGGGGCGGTGCTGATCCATCAGAAGATGTTCGAAAGCCGCCTGTTCTTCGTCGACAAGTTGATCGACATGGGGGCGCAGATCATTCTGTGCGATCCCCACCGTGCGACGGTCATCGGCCACGACCACCGCTTGCGGCTGCGCGCGACGCGCATGACTTCGCCCGATATCCGCGCGGGTGTGGCGCTGTTGATCGCCGCCATGTCGGCCGAGGGGGTGTCTACGATCCAGAATATCGACCAGATCGACCGCGGATACAAGGATATCGACCTGCGGCTGAATGCGCTGGGTGCGAAGATCGAGCGGATCGACGAATGCGCGCTGCAAGCGCGGTAGTTGTTTTGCCGAATGCGGCTCGACGAGCCGCAGTGAGCCGTAGCCTCCGCCGGCGGAGGCTCGCCTTAGTCCGGGGACAGATGATGGCAAGAAGCAATATTCGCTGCCAGTTCCCCATAATACCTGGCTCTTAGCCGGGCTCGTCCCGCAGGTTACGGTCTCGTCTGCACCGACAAAGATGATTTATTAATAGTATAAACGCATGTTTCTGGAAAATGCCAGCCGTAAGGGCTGGATCGAAGTGGTGTGCGGATCGATGTTCTCGGGGAAGACCGAGGAGTTGATCCGTCGTTTGAAACGGGCGCAGTTCGCCCACTTGCGGGTCGAGATCTTCAAACCCCGCATCGACGTACGTTATTCCGAGGAGGAGGTGGTGTCGCACGATGCCAATGCGATCCGCTCGACGCCCGTCGAGTCGCCGCAGAATATCCTGCTGATGGCCTCCGATGTCGACGTCGTGGGGATCGACGAGGCACAGTTCTTCGACGAAAGCATCGTCGAGGTGTGCCGCAAGCTGGCCGACAACGGAGTGCGCGTGATCGTCGCGGGACTCGACATGGATTATACCGGGAAGCCGTTCGGCCCCATGCCCGCATTGATGGCGACGGCCGAATACGTCACGAAGGTGCATGCGATCTGCGTGCGGTGCGGCAATCTGGCCCATCATTCGCACCGGCTCACGGCCGAGGAGCGGCAAGTGATGCTCGGGGCTCAGGACTCCTACGAGCCGATTTGCCGCCACTGTTTCAAAGAGTTGGTGCGTGGAAAGGCTGAACATTGATTCTTGGCGATTTTTGAATCGGCGGATTTCCGGCGGGAGACGGCGTGTTGCTGAAAGCGGCGTGCCGTCTTCTGTTTCCGCGGTTCGAGCCCGGTTCGATCGTATGCGCCTTGCGATGCAATCGGAGGCGACTTAAACGGTTGTTCCCCAGGTTGTAGCGAGTCGAAGCCGTGCCTATCCTTTCTTGTATTTCTTGTAGTCCGACGGGGACATTCCCATGTGTTTGCGGAACAGCCGGGAGAAGTAGTAGGGATCATCGATTCCCAGGCGGGGGCATATCTGTGTGATCTTCAGGTCGGTGAAGTCCAGATAGGTGCTGGCCTGCTGGATTTTCAGCTGGTTGAAGTAGTAGACGGGCGCGTAGCCGGTCCGTCGGGAGAAGACGGCGGAGAAATGCGACGGCGAATAGTTCACGTGCCGGGCGATGTCGGCCAGCGTGAGCCGTTTGCTCAGGTTCTCGCGCATGAAGTGGATGGCCGTCTCGACGATGTCGCGTTCGCCCTCGTGCGTTTCGTGCGATTTGCGGTATTTGCCGAGGTATTTGATCGACCCCAGAAAATAGTAGAGCGCGGCTGCGGAGTAGCTGAGGTTGTCGCTGCTGTATCCGTTTTTCAGCGTACGGTAGATCTCCTCGAAGACTCCGAGCCGGGTCGAGATGCGCGAATCGTCGCCGGAGGGAATGCTGAACGGCGTGGAGAACCCTTCGGCGAAGATGCCGGCCATTTCGCCCTTGAAGTGGACCCAGTAGATCGTCCAGGGATCGTCGAGGTCGGCACCGTAGGCGTGGGGCTTTTCGGCCGGCAGGATGAAGAGCTGGTCGCTGCCGACGCTGTAACGTTTCCCGGCGAGTTCGTACCATCCGGCTCCGCGTGTGCAGTAGATCAGGATGTATTGCGAAATCGGCTCCCGACGCTCGCGGAAGTGGTATCTCGCGGTGGGATAGTAGCCGATATCCGTTACATGCAGGTTTCGGCAGAACGGGTCCGACTCCATCTGGCGAACGACGGTGCCGGGCAGGACGATGGCGCATTCGCCTTGAAATCCGTCTTTGAGTTTGGCCATAGCGCGTGTGGGTTCGGGTGGGTAACTTTGCGGGGGTGCACTCGAAGTCCCCTCCGAGGAGGGTTCTATCTATAAATGCGTCCAAAGATAGTGAAAAAACGGGATATTTCCTTTGTTTATATCGTAAAATAGTCCATCCTATTCATAGAACTATCTATTTTTTTCGGGTAAAAGAAGGGATATCTTTGCAATACGAAAAAGATCGGGCGATCCGGCTTCTTCTTCCGGCGAACCGACCCGCCGAACGGGAGAAGGCGACACCGGACGAATCGCGGGAAATGCCCGGTCCTGCTCGGAAACGCTAACCTAAAAAACGTACCATGAAAAGAATCGACTATTCGTATCTGTTTCTCATTTCGCTGGTTTCGGCCATGGGAGGCCTGCTGTTCGGTTACGATTGGGTCGTGATCGGCGGTGCCAAACCGTTTTACGAACCTTTCTTCGGAATCGCGGACAATCCCGTCATGCAGGGATGGGCGATGAGCAGTGCGCTGGTGGGCTGTCTGGCGGGTGCGCTGCTGGCCGGAAAGTTCTGCGATCTTTACGGTCGCAAGAAGATGTTGATCGCCGCCGCCGCGCTCTTCATCGCCGCCGCCGTGGGCACCGGAGCCGTCGACGGATTCTCCATGTTCATCTTTTACCGCATTCTCGGCGGATTCGCCATCGGCATCGCCTCGAATCTTTCACCTATGTATATCGCGGAAATCGCTCCGGCCGAACTTCGCGGCCGTTTCGTCTCGATGAACCAGCTCACGATCGTGCTGGGTATTCTGGCCGCGCAGATCACCAACTGGCTGCTCGCCGAACCCGTGCCGGAGGGTGCGACCGCCGATTTCATCCGCGAATCGTGGAACGGACAGATGGGGTGGCGCTGGATGTTCTGGGCCGGCAACGTCCCTGCCGTGCTTTTCTTCGTCTTCTCGTTCCTGATTCCCGAGAGCCCGCGTTGGCTGGCCCTCGACGGACGCCGTGAAAAGGCCGTGCGCGTGCTCGCCAGAATCGGCGGCGCGGAGTATGCCGAGGAGGAGTACCGCCGTATGGAGGCGACGATTGAGAAGGACCGCAAAAATTCCCCCTCCCGAGCCGGATTCCGGCAAATGCTCCATCCGTCGATGCGGCGGGTGCTCGTTATCGGCATCGTGCTGGCCGTGTTCCAGCAGTGGTGCGGCATTAACGTGATCTTCAATTACGCCCAGGAGATTTTCCAGGCCGCGGGATACGGTATTTCCGATACGCTGATGAATATCGTCGTAACGGGTGTGACGAACGTGGTCTTTACGCTCGTGGCCATCTTCCTGGTGGACCGGATCGGACGGCGGCCGCTGCTGCTGTTCGGTGCGGGCGGACTGGCTGTGATCTATTTGTTGATGGGCGCGGCCTATCGGTTCGGGTTGAGCGGTATCGCGCTGCTGGTCATCGTGGTCGCGGCCATCGCCTGCTATGCCATGTCGCTGGCGCCGATCATGTGGGTGGTCATCTCCGAAATTTTCCCCAATGCGGTGCGCGGTGTGGCCATGTCGGTGGCGACGTTCGCGCTTTGGGCCGCATGTTTCGTGCTGACCTACACCTTCCCGCTGCTCAACAGCATGCTCGGTGCCGCCGGGACTTTCTGGATTTACGGGTTGATCTGCCTGGCGGGATTTCTGTTCGTCGGACGGTGTGTGCCCGAAACGAAAAACAAAAGTCTGGAAGACCTGGAAAAAGAGTTGATAAAATAATCAAGCGTCTTATTTTTAATGAATTATTGGCGGGGTTCATTCTCCTGCCCTGCCGGTTGTTATCCTAAACAGCATGAAAGTAAAAGTCTGGAAAGAGCGAGTTGTCATTCCGACCTACGAGGTCGGGGCTCCCGAAAAAAATCCGATGTTCCTCGAAAAGCGGGTCTATCAGGGCAGCAGCGGGGTCGTATATCCCTATCCCGTGATCGAGAAGATCGCCGATGAGCCGGTGGATAAGGCTTACGAGGCATTGTATCTGGAGAACGAGTACATCAAAGTGATGATTCTGCCCGAACTCGGCGGCCGTATCCAAATGGCCTATGACAAGATCAAGGAGCGCCATTTCATCTACTACAACCACGTCATCAAGCCGGCGCTGGTGGGGCTGGCCGGACCGTGGATCTCGGGTGGTATTGAATTCAACTGGCCGCAGCACCACCGTCCCAGCACCTTTATGCCGGTCGATTCGGCGATCGAAGAGCTGCCCGACGGCGGTGCGACGGTATGGGTCAGCGAGCGCGAACGGATGTTCCATCAGCGCGGTGCGGCCGGGTTTACGCTGCGACCGGGCAAAGCCGTGATCGAGATTCAGGGTCGCGTCTACAATCCTACGCCGGTTCCGCAGACGTTCCTTTGGTGGGCCAACCCCGCCGTGGCGGTGAACGACGAGTATCAGAGCGTCTTCCCGCCCGATGTGAACGCCGTTTTCGATCATGGCAAGCGCGACGTCTCGACTTTCCCGATCGCTACGGGCGTCTATTACAAGATGGACTATTCGTCGGGTGTCGACATTTCGCGGTACAAGAATATTCCGGTGCCGACTTCGTATATGGCCGTACTGTCGAAATACGACTTCGTGGGCGGTTACGAAAACGATACGCAGGCGGGCCTGCTGCATGTGGCGGACCATCATGTGTCGCCGGGTAAGAAGCAGTGGACGTGGGGCAACGGGGATTTCGGCGTTGCCTGGGACCGGAACCTGACCGATGCGGACGGACCCTACATCGAGTTGATGACGGGTGTCTATACCGACAACCAGCCCGACTTCACGTGGTTGCAACCCTACGAGGAGAAGACTTTCACGCAGTATTTCATGCCCTATCGGGAGCTCGGCGTCGTGAAAAACGCTTCGAAGGATTTGCTTATCAACGTGGAGCGCGAGGGCGATGAACTCGTGGTGAAGGTGTTCGCCACCTCGTCGTGCCGCGATGTCGAAGTACGCCTGTCGGCTGCCGGCGAAGAACTCCTTTCGGAGCGGACGGACCTCTCGCCGGAGACGGTCTACAAACGGCGTATCGAGACCGGAGCCGAACTTTCGGAGGTGTCGCTCGCCGTGCTCGACGCTGCGGCCGGAGAGGTGCTGATCGCCTGGCAGGGTGAACCGGACGCGATCCGCGAAGTGCCCGAACCGGCTCGTGCCGCCCGCGAACCCGAGGAGATCCGTACCGCCGAGGAGCTGTTCCTCACGGGACAGCATATCGAACAGTATCGTCATGCGACCTATGATCCGACGCGTTACTACCGGGAGGCGCTCAAGCGCGATCCGGAGGACATCCGTAACAACAATGCGCTCGGATTATGGCTGCTGCGCCGCGGCAAGTTCGCCGAATCGGAACCCTTTTTCCGCGCGGCGATCAAACGTCAGACCGAGCGCAATCCCAATCCCTACGATGGCGAGCCGCTCTACAATCTCGGCCTTTCGCTGAAGTTCCAGGGGCGTTCGGACGAGGCGTACGATGCGTTCTACAAGGCGACCTGGAACGGAGCCTGGCAGGACAGCGGCTATTTCTCGCTGGCGCAAATCTCCTGCATGCGGGGCGATTTCGTGACGGCGCTCGACGAAATCGGCCGATCGCTGCTGCGGAACGGAAACAATATGCTGGGGCGTCACCTCAAAACGGCCGTGCTGCGTCGGTTGGGCTTTGCGGACCGCGCGGAGGCCTTTGCCGCGGAGTCGCTGAAGATCGACACGTTCAACTTCGGCTGTCTGTTCGAACGGTATCTGCTTTCGGGGCAGTCGGCCGACTTGGAGGCTTGCGCCGTACTGATGCGCGGCGACAGCCATAACTGGGAGGAGTTGGCGCTCGATTACCTCGGTGCGGGGCTCTATGACGAGGCGGAACACGTGTTGGCAGCCGCTCGGAAATATTGCAACAGCGTCTCCCCGATGGTATGCTATTATTCGGGATATGTCCGCTTGCTGGCCGGAAATACGGCCGGAGCTGCCGAGGCATTTGCCGCAGGAGCGGCGCAGGAGCCCGGAACCTGTTTCCCCAACCGGCTCGAGGCGATCCTCGCGTTGCAGGCCGCCATTGCCCTGAATTCCCGCGATGCCAAGGCCTGGTATTACCTCGGCAACCTCTGGTACGATAAAAGGCAGCACGCCGATGCCGTCGCCGCCTGGGAGCACTCCGTGGAGATCGATTCGACCTTCCCGACGGCGCTGCGCAATCTTGCGTTGGGTTATTTCAACAAGCAGGGCCGGCACGACGAAGCGGTGGCGCTGCTCGAACGGGCCTATGCGCTCGATCCGTCCGATGCGCGCATCCTCATGGAATTGGACCAGCTTTACAAGCGGCTCAACCGGCCGCACGACGAGCGGCTCGCTTTCCTCGACGCACACCGCGACGAGGTGACTGAGCGCGACGACCTGAGTCTGGAGTATGCGACGCTGCTCAACCAGCTGGGACGCTACGACGAGGCCCGCGCATGGATCGACAGCCGGAAATTCCATCCGTGGGAAGGAGGCGAAGGAAAAGTGCCGGCGCAGTACCAGATCGCCCGTACGGAACGGGCCAAGGAGCTTATCGCCGCACGGCGTTGGGACGAAGCGCTGCCGCTGCTCGAAGCCTGCTTCGTTTATCCGCACAACCTGGGTGAAGGCAAATTGCGCGGAGCGCAGGAAAACGATTTCAACTACTGGTTGGGCGTAGCCTATGCCGGCATGGGAGCGAACGAAAAGGCCGAAGCCCGTTTCGAAGCGGCTGCGATCGGTCTGAGCGACCCGACGGATGCCCGCTACTACAACGACCAGAAGCCCGATAAGATTTTCTATCAGGGTTTGGCGCTCATGCGGCTGGGACGTGCCGACGAGGCCCGCAGCCGGTTCAACAAGTTGATCGCCTACGGGGAAAAGCACCTGTTCGACGCGGTGAAGATCGACTACTTCGCTGTGTCGCTGCCCGATCTGCTGATCTGGGAGGATGACCTGAACCGTCGCAATCGCGTCCATTGCAATTACATGATGGGGCTCGGCCATCTCGGTCTGGGCGACCGCGAAAAGGCGTTGAAATTCCTGGGGGCGGCCGCCGCACTCGATAACAACCACCAGGGCGTGTCGGTCCATCTGAAAATGGCCCGCGAAAATGCGCTCGGATTGTAGCACCGATTCGTCAAAGATTCAAACGTTATGAACCGACTGTTTTATATACTGCCGTTTCTGTCGCTGCTCGCCTGCGCTTCGGTGTCGGATACCGGAGCCGAGGGCGGCGGAACTGCGGGATTGGTGTATCGCATCGATGCCGGCAACACTTACCAGACGATGCACAGCTTCGGCGCTTCGGATGCCTGGCGGGCGCAGTACGTGGGTCTGAACTGGCCCGAGGAGAAGAAGAACCGGATCGCCGACTGGCTGTTCGGCATGCAGACCGACGAGGAGGGTAATCCCTTGGGCATCGGACTTTCGATGTGGCGCTTCAACATCGGTTCGGGCAGTTACGAGCAGGGCGATGCCAGCGGCATCACCAATACCTGGACCCGGGTCGAATGTTTCCTTTCGCCCGACGGCAGCTACGATTTCTCCAAACAGGCCGGACAGCAGTGGTTCCTCGACGCGGCCCGTGAGCGGGGTGTGGAAAATTTCCTCGCCTTTACGATCGCGCCGCCCTGGTTCATGTCGCTGAACGGGAAGACGACTTCGCAAGGGAAGGAAGGGATGAATATCCGCCCGGACCAATACGACGACTACGCCCGTTTCCTGGTGACGGTGATGAAGCATTTTGCCGATGAAAAAGGTATCCGCTTCGGCTATGTCAGCCCGGTGAACGAACCGCAATGGGACTGGAATACGCCCCGGCAGGAGGGAACTTTCGCTGCCAACGGGGATTGTTACGAACTGATTCGCGCGCTGAACGATGAGATAACCCGGCAGCGGCTCGACACGAAGATCGTCTTCGGCGAGGCCGGGGCCATCAAATATCTGTATGGTGTCGATCCCGGCGTGCCGAATACCGACAACCAGATTTACGAGTTCTTCTCCGGCCGGGGAGACTATTCGATTCTCGGGATGAAAAACGTACTGCCCTGTGTGAGCGGTCACTCCTATTGGAGCACCTGGCCGGTGAGCGACATGATCTCCCAGCGTCGGAAACTTCGGGAGTGCATCGACCGGATGAGCCCGGGACTGGGCTACTGGCAGACCGAATACTGCGTGATGGAGAACAATGCCGAGACGAAGGGCGGAGGTGCGCACCGGGATCTCGGCATGGACATCGCGCTCTACGTCGCACGGGTTATCCATTACGACATCACCGTGGCGCAGGCTTCCTCGTGGCAGTGGTGGACGGCCCTTTCGCCCTACGACTACAAGGACGGACTGATCTATCTCGACGACGGAAAAAGCAATGGGATCGGCAGCGGAGATGCCGGGCTCGATGCCTCGCTCAAACTGGACGGCGAGGCCCGCACGTCGAAACTGCTGTGGGCGCTGGGCAATTTCAGCCGTTTCGTGCGGCCCGGGATGGTGCGCGTCGAAATCGCGTCGGCCACGGGAGTGGTCGATCCGAACCTGCTTCTCTCGGCTTACGAGGGCGACGGTCGGAGCGTGGCGGTGGTCATCAACCTCGGCACGCAGGATCGTACGATCGGTCTGGGCGACGGCACGGAGGAGTACCGTATTTACGAGACCTCCGCGACGGCGGACCTAACTTATCGCGGAAAAGCCGGAAAAGCGGGCGTTCGTATCCCGGCCCGTTCGGTCGTTACGCTGGTCGCCGATCGGTAGCCATAAGAACCCTATGGAATCCCGGTGAAGAGACCGCCGGGCACGGACTTGAAACCAACCTATTCATTTACTAAACCTAAAAGAGATGGAGAAAAAACAGACTCCTTTGTTTTTGACCACGTTGCTGGCTCTGTTCCTCTGTTTCGCGCTTTACGGCCAGGGACGCAATGTCACCGGTACGGTCGTCGACGCCGGAACGAAGAATCCGATGGCCGGCGTGACGGTCGTGGTCAAAGGCACGAACCGGGGAACTACCACCGATGCGAAAGGTAAGTTCGCGCTGGCGGTTCCGGACGATGCCGTGCTGACGTTCAGTTTCGTCGGCTATACGGATCAGGATGTGGCCGTAGGCGCGAAATCCGTGGTGGATGTCGCGCTGGCCGAGACCGCGCAGCAGATCGAGGAATTGGTCGTCGTGGGGTACGGCACCCAGCGCAAGGCGACCGTGACCGGCGCGCTGGTGTCGGTCTCTAACGAGGAGCTTATGCGGGCCCCCGTGGCCGGAGTCAGCAATGCGCTGATCGGTCTGACTTCCGGTTTGCAGGCGTTGCAGACCTCCGGTGAGTTCGGCAACGACAAGGCCGACTTCCGGGTGCGCGGTATCGCGACGCTGAATACGAGCGGTTCGTCGCCGTTGATTATGGTCGACGGTGTCGAGCGCGATACCTACAACGACATCGATCCCAATGAGATCGAGAGCATCAACATTCTGAAAGATGCTTCGGCTACGGCCGTCTTCGGTGTCCGCGGTGCTAACGGCGTGATCCTGATTTCGACGCGTCAGGGAACGGTCGGCAAGCCGAAAGTGAGCTTCAGCGCCAACGTCGCCGGGTTGCAGCCTTCGATTCTGCCGAAGACGCTCGATTCCTACGATTATGCCCTGCTGCGCAACGAAGCCCAGATGAATGCGGGTGTGTCGGCCGAAGATGTCTTTTTCAAACCGGAGGCGATGGAGAAGTTCCGCACGGGTTCCGATCCGATCTTCTACCCCGATGTCAATTGGATGGACGAGTTGATCAAGTCGCTGTCGTTCCAGCAGAATTACAATGCCAACATCAGCGGCGGCAGCGAGAAGATGCGCTATTTCGTCTCGCTGACCTATTTCAACCAGTCGGGCGGATACCACAAACCCCAGCAGGACCTCGGATTCAAGTACAAGCACAATTTCGACCGTTACAACGTGCGTATGAACTTCGATTTCAACGTGACGAAGGACCTGAGTCTGTCGATCAAGCTGGGTAACCAGGTGACCGACAACATCTATCCGAACGGCGGTGCCCGCGCCGCTTTCGACAAGGCGCTGACCACGTCGCCGATGTCGAGCCCGGGCTTCGTCGACGGAAAACTCGTGACGCAGGTCGTGGGGGCCATGTCCGGAATTCCTCAGTTCAATCCCTGGGCGCAAGCGGGGCCGACGAGCGGCAATTCGTCGGGTACGCAGGATCGGCAGTTCTCCAATACGCTCAATACGAACGTTTCGCTGCGCTGGAATCTGGACCGGGTGACGAAGGGGTTGTCCCTGCGTGCGATGGCGTCCTATGACAGCTACTACCGCAAGTCGGCGCACCGGAGCAAATATTTCGAAACCTATACCGTCATTCCGAGCGACAACGAGAAGGGTTACACGATGTTTCGCAACGAGGATTCTGGGCCGTTCTACGGCATGTCGGAATCGATCTCCAATTCGAACAAGTGGCGTAAGATCTATGCCGAAGCGGCGGTCGAATACAATCGTGCATTCGGCGATCACCGTGTGACGGGACTTTTCCTCGCCAACCTGGAAAAGGCGAACCAACCTTGGCTCGAATACAAGCTGCCTCACGGTTATCTCGGACTGGTAGGCCGCGTCACGTATGATTACCGCAGCAAATACATGGTCGAATTCAATGTCGGCTACAACGGTTCGGAGAATTTCGCGCCCGGCAACCGGTTCGGATTCTTCCCGGCCGTCTCTGCCGGATGGACGCTCTCCGAGGAGAATTTCCTCAAGGACAGCCGGGTGATCTCCTACCTGAAGATCCGCGGTTCTTACGGGGAGGTCGGTAACGACAAGATCGGCGGACAGCGCTACATGTATCTGCTGAAACCCTATTCGCTGGGCAACGGCGGATGGGTCAAGACTTCGTTCGGAACGCCGGGCGTCGATCTGGCCGCTTACAACGTCTATTCGGAAGGCCGTCTGGCCAACGAGGACGTGCAGTGGGAGGTCGCTCGCAAATGGAACGTCGGATTCGAACTGAGGCTCTTTGAAAACCGCTTCTCACTGACGGCCGATTATTTCCAGGAGAAGCGCGCCAACATCCTTTGGAACTTCAACACCGTGCCCGAATACGTGGCCGTGTCGCTGCCGGCTGCCAACTTCGGTAAGGTGAACAACTACGGTTATGAGTTCGAGGCTTCGTACAGAGGCCGCGTGGGCAAGTTCGACTACTGGCTGCGGGGCAATTTCTCGTTCGCGCGGAGCAAGATCGTCTATCAGGACGAGGTGAAGTACAAAAATGCATTCCAGCAGCGCACCGGGCACCCGGTAGGGCAGTATTTCGGCTTGGTCTGCGACGGATTCTACAATACGTGGGACGAGATCAACGATCCCGACCGTCCGATCTCCATATGGGAGGGCGAAGGCTTGCAGCCCGGTGACCTGAAATACCGCGATCTGGACGACAACGGGTTGATCGATAACAACGACATGATGGCCATCGGCTACGGCAACTGGCCGGAGATCACCTACGGCTTCTCGGTCGGCGGCAAGTGGAAGGGACTCGACTTCTCGGTGATGTTCCAGGGCACGGGACACGTCTCGACCTATTTTTCGGCGCGTGCGGGAGCCTATCCCTTCGTTCAGGACTGGGGCCCGGCCTACGAGTGGAACCTCGAACGTTGGTCGCAGGAGCGCTACGAGCGCGGCGAGAAGATCACCTTCCCGCGGCTGCAACTCTCGCCCGACGGACACAATTACCAGCAGTCGAGCTTCTGGGTGCAGGACGGCTCTTTCCTGCGTCTGAAGAATGTCGAAATCGGCTATACCTTCCCGAAGGAGATGTTGCAGCAGGTCCGGATCAGCAACCTGCGCGTCTACGTCAGCGGCAACAACCTCTTCACGTGGAAGAACAACAAATACCCGATGGACCCCGACGCGCGTGAGCAGTGGGGCCGGGTCTATCCTCCGATGCGGGTCTACAACATAGGTGTCAACTTCCAATTTTAACGATTACAGCCATGAAAAATTTGTTTATGTCCTTATTGGCGACCGGGTTCATGACGCTGTGTTTCTCGTGTCAGGATTTTCTGGAAAAACCGCTTAGCAGCGATATTACGGTGGACAGCGTTTTCGCCTCGAAGGTGCGTACGGAACAGTTCCTCTGGAAAGTCTACAATACCTGTTCGATCTACGAATTCCCCTATTACTGGGACGGCAGCGATTACCGCTTCCAACACTACGGGTCCTACGGCGCTTTGGTGTCGGCGGCGACGGACGAGTTGCAGTGCGAGGCGTCGTGGCCCTACATCGTGCGTTTCGTCAACACCGGAACGTGGAATGCCTCGAACGTACATTACTGCGAATTCAATTCGAAATACGCCTATGCGGGTATCCGCAACGCCAATATTTTCCTGGAGAACATCGACCGTGCGCCTTTCGAGGAGCAGGAGCGTCAGGAGATGAAAGCCGAGGCCCGTTTCCTGCGCGCCTTGATGTATTTCGACCTGTGGCAGCGCCTGGGGGGTGTCTCGATTGTTACCGAGGCGATTTCGGCCGGTGCCATCACCGATCTCAGCAAACTCAAAATCCCCCGCAGCACGTATGAAAAGACGGTCGATTTCATCGTCGAGGAGTGCGACCAGGCGGCCCGCCATCTGCCGAACGGCTACGAGAGCCGCTATCTGGGTCGTATCGTGAAGGGAGCAGCCCTGGCACTCAAGGCCCGTACGCTGCTCTATGCGGCCAGTCCGCTGTTCAACAGCGAGGAGACCTACGTTCCGGTTTCCGATCCGGAACTGCGGGAGATGATCGGCTATCCGAACTACGATGCGTCGCGTTGGGAGCGGGCTGCCGAAGCCAACAAGGCGGTGCTCGAATGGGCGGAGAACGAGAGCGGATGGTGCAGCCTCTATAAAGGTATGGATAATCCGGCCGACCGCTACGAGGAGATTTTCGTCAATTCGACCGTCCCGGAGATCATTCTCGATGCGGGGCTGATGGGTACTTCGACGAGCGGTTATTTCTGCCGTTTCCTGCTGCCCGGACAGATTATGGGCGCACACGACATTCCGGTGAATCACGCCGTGACGTTCAACTTCACGAAACTCTATCAGCGCAGCGACGGTACGGAGCAGGTCTGGGACGAGGTCGAGGGAGAGAGTTATCCCTACGAACAGTATCAGATCAAGTTGGGCGAACTCGATCCGCGTTTCCAGGCTTCGGCCTTCGTATCCGGCACGGAGTGGTCGAAAGGAACCGGTACGGTGTACCATTTCTTCGAGGATAACAATCTCTATCTGAAGAATGTGCCGGGCGTAGGATTCCTGCGCAAGTTCTGCAAGGGCGTCAAGAACGGTTCGACGCCGGCTCCGCGCTGGATCACGTTCCGTCTGGCCGAGTTCTACCTCAACTACGCCGAGGCGCTCAACGAGAAACCGAACCTCTCGGCAGCCGACAAGTCGGAGGTCGAATGGGCGCTGCATCAGGTGCGCGACCGCGTGAACATGTCCGACATCACCTACGAACAGTATCCCGATCGGGCCTCCATGCGCGAGGCGATTCACCGGGAGCGGGCCGTGGAGCTGGCTTTCGAGCAACACCGCTACTTCGACGTCCGCCGGTGGAAAACGGCGGTAAGCGACGGTGCGCTCAAAGGCGATATCTATACCTTGCAGTTGTCGGCCGGCCCGGACAAGAACAAGCCGACGGTGGGTGCGACCTATCAGTTGAAAAAAGTTTCCAGCCGGGTATGGGAGGATAAGATGTATCTCTATCCGTTCCAGGAGGCCGAGGTGAACCTCGGATACCTGAAACAGAATCCGGGATGGGAATAACGATGACGTAGTTTCCCTAAAAAACAGGACAAAATGAACAATAATCCCATGAAATACGGTTTGAAGGCATTACCGACGCTCTTGCTGCTGATGTGCGGGGCATTTCGGGCGGAAGCGTCGTTCCCGACGGCTCCCGATACGACCCGCGTGCACGTGGCCTACGGCGAGCAGGAGAGAATCGAAGCGAGCTCCGCGTTCTCGACGATCCGCGGAGAGGAACTCGGCAAGTCGCAGGTTACCACGCTGAGCAATGCCCTTTTCGGTCGAGTTCCCGGCCTGACGGCCATGTCGAAATCCGGCGAAATCGGCTATGACGAAGCCAATATCTGGCTGCGCGGCCGGCATACCTCCGGCGATAACGGATTCATGATTCTGGTCGACGGCTATGAAGTGTCGGGCTTCAACCAGCTCACCGCCGAGGAGATCGAATCGATCACCTACCTGAAAGATGCTCCGGCACTCGCCCTCTACGGTATGAACGGCGGTAACGGCGTGCTGCTCATCACCACCAAACGCGGATGCCCCGACCACGGAAAACTCAAGATTTCGGTGACGGGCCGTTTCGGCGTGCAGATTCCGCGGTACGTACCTTCGTTCAAGGGGTCGTACGAATATGCGACGCTCTACAACGAGGCGCTCGCCAACGACGGCCTGCCGGCCCTCTACACGCCGCGTCAGCTCGAAGGCTACCGCACGGGCGAGAATCCCTACCTCTATCCCGATGTGGATTGGTACGACGAGATTCTGAAAGGATCGGGCCATATCCAGGACTACACGGTTTCGTTCAGCGGTGCCGACCGGTATGCCAACTACTACGTGATGGCCGGCTTTATGGAAAACAAGGGTCTCTACAAGGGCACTGACGGCGAGCACAATTCGAATATCGGTTTCCAGCGGATCAACTTCAGGGCCAATGCCGACATCTTCATCACGAAGATGCTCACGGCGCAGGTGAATCTGGGCGGCCGCATCGAGGATCGCAAGTTCCCGCAGGTGGGGACCGGAACCCTGTGGAAAAACATGGCTACCTATGCCCCCAACCTCTATCCCGTGCGGACGCCCGAAGGCTACTTCACCGGCTCGGCCAAGTTCCCCGACAACCCCGTAGCCAACCTGCTGGGATTGGGCTGGAGTTCGCGGCACGCCTACGACGTGCAGGCTTCGGCCCGCCTGAGCCACCGGCTCGACTTCGTTACGCGAGGACTCTCCGCATTCGCCGGCATTTCGATGAACGCTTCCTACCAGAACGGCTATGCGAAGACCCGCAGTTATGCCTACTACGAGCCGATCCGTACGACCGGCGTTTCCGGAGCCGACGAGGTTTATTTCGAGAAGCGCGGCAACGACACCGACCTCAGCGTGTGGACGGGCAGCGATTCCGAAACCAGCCGGATGTATCTGCAAGCCGGATTCGAGTACGACCGGCATTTCGGCGAAGACCACCATCTGAGCGGACTGCTCATGTATCAGCAGAACACGCGTTCCGTATTGGGGCAGCAGGCGCTCTACGCCCAGCAGTTGATCGCCGGGCGGGTCGACTATGCCTACAAGCGGAAATACCTGCTGGAAGCCGTCGTCTCGTACAACGGTTCGGAGAACTATGCCGAGGGACACCGCTTCGGCGTCTTCCCTGCGGCATCGGTCGGCTGGGTCGTCTCCAACGAGAATTTCCTGAAGGACAACCGTACGCTGAATTTCCTGAAGTTCCGGGCTTCGGCCGGTCTGGTCGGCAACAACCGCGGCGCATCGCGCTTCGCCTACGAGCAGTACTGGGGCACCGCCTCGAATCAGGGGTACTATTTCGGTTCGGCCGTGAAGTATCACGAAGCCTACGTGCAGCTCGCCCTGGCCAATCCCGAACTTACGTGGGAGAAGTCGGCGATCTACAACGCCGGGCTCGAAACCCGCTGGTTCGACAACCGGCTGGCCTTCGACATCGACCTTTTCCTCGAGAACCGCTACGATATCTTGGTGGACAACCGCAATAGGATACCCTCCTTCTCGGGCATCAATTTCAACACGCCGGTCAACCGGGGCAAAGTGCGCAACTGGGGAACCGAACTCTCGCTGATGTACTACGGCCGGGCCGGTGAGGTCGGCTATTATGTCGGCGGCACGTTCTCCTTCGCCCGCAACCGCATCGTCGCCAGCTACGAGACTCCCCGGGCCGAATCCTACATGTACCGTCAGGGGCATCCGGTGAACCAGCCGTTCGGACTGGAGGCGATCGGATTCTTCCGCGACGAGAGCGACATCGAGAACAGCCCCCGCCAGACCTTCACGCAGGTGCGTCCCGGCGACCTGAAGTACCGCGACCAGAACGGCGACAACATCATCGACGTGAACGACGAGGTGGCGATCGGCCGTCCGACCGTGCCGGAGATCAGCTACGGCATCAAGCTCGGCGTGGAGTGGAAGGGCTTCGACCTGCAACTGCTTTTCGACGGCCTGACCAATTACAGCCTCTATCTGAGCGACTACAACTTCTGGCCGTTCGTCAACAACGCCAACATCTCCGACTGGGCGGCCGAAGGCCGGTGGACCCCGCAGAACAGCGCCTCCGCCACCTTCCCGCGCTTGACCACGCAGGCCAACACGAACAACTACCGTTCGTCGGATTTCTGGGTGCGCGACATGTCGCTGTTCCGCCTGCGCAACCTCGAACTGGGCTACACGTTCCGCCCCAAGAGCAAGGTTTTCGGCGACATGCGTTTCTATGTGAGCGGGTTCAACCTGTTTACGGCCCACAACCTCGATCTGGACATCAACCCCGAGACCCGCAGTTACGGTTATCCGACCTGCACCACCTTCTCGGTGGGACTGAACGTCTCGTTTAACGGCTATCAAAAATAATAAAGCGATGAAAGCATTTCAAAAGATAACGCTCTGCCTGATATCGCTCGTGCTGACGACCGGATGCGATTACCTCGATCGTGAAATATCGAGCAACTACCACGAGCAGGATGTGTTCGTCAACTACGAGCGCATGTTCAAGGCGGGAACCGGCATGTATACCTTTATGTTCCATCGTTTCGGGTTCAACCGGGTCGGCAGTGCCATGCTGGCTTCGGCCTGCGACGAGGCGGACCATGCCAACAAGAACACGTCGATCCACCAGTTCAACGAGGGTATCTGGACGGCTTCGTCCAATCCCGAGGACTGCTGGGCCCATTTCTTCCAGGCCATCCGCAGCACCAATCTGTTCCTGAGAGAAACGGAAAATTACGAGGAGTTGCTGCTGCGCGACCTGACGATCGATTCGAACCGTGAGGAGTACGAGTACCAGACGCGCGACATCGCGTGGATGCGTGCCGAGGCCCGCTTCCTGCGTGCGTTCTACCATTTCGAACTCGTAAAGCGCTACGGCGGCGTGCCGATCATGACCGAGGTCATCGACGACGGGGCGCAACTGGCGAAAATGACCCGCGACAGTTTCGACGACTGCATCGATTTCATCGTCGACGAGTGCGACCGGATCACCCCGTTGTTGAAGGATTCGTGGGTGGGCTTCGACGACGATCTGTGGCGCGGACGTGCCACGGGTCCCGCTGCCATGGCCCTCAAGAGCCGGGCGCTGCTCTACGCGGCCAGCGAACTCCACAACCCGGAGGGGGACAAACAAAAGTGGTACAAAGCGGCCAAGGCGGCCCACGACGTGATTGCGATGGGAAAATTCAGCCTTTACAGCGACTACAAAAAGCTCTTTTTGCAGGGTAACGGCGCCGACGGGAATCCCGAGGTGATCTTCGCCGTTCAGGGCTGGAACGACAATTCCTACGAAAAGGCCAACTACCCGATCGGCTACGACCAGGGCGGTCTGAACAGCACTTGTCCGTCGCAGAACCTCGTGGATGCTTACGAAATGAAGGCTACGGGTAAGAATATCTGGGAGATGGGCTCGGGCTACGACCCCGCGCATCCCTACGAGGGCCGCGATCCCCGGTTGGCGATGTCGATCCTGGTCAACAACACCTCGTTCAACGGTCGTCCCGTGGAGTGCTGGGTCGGCGGTATCGACGGCTACGGCCGCGAATATGCCACCACGACGGGGTATTACGTCCGCAAGTACGTCGCCGAGAACCTCGATCTGGCGAAGAACCAGACGAGCGTCCACTCCTGGATTCTGTTCCGCTATGCCGAGATCCTGCTCAACTATGCCGAGGCCATGAACGAATACGCCGGTCCCGAGAGCAAGGGCGAATTCTCGCTGACGGCCAAGTCGGCGGTCGATGCCGTGCGTACCCGTGCGGGCGTCGGTCTGCCGATCCTGCCTCCGGGTCTGACGCAGGAGGAGATGCGCGAGCGTATCCGCAACGAACGGCGGGTCGAACTGGCCTTCGAGGAACACCGTTTCTTCGACGTGCGCCGCTGGAAGATTGCCCAGCAGACCGAGAACGAGCCGATCATGGCCATGCGGATCACCCGGGAGGAGGACGGATCGTTCACCTACGAGGTGGTGAAGCAGGAGGATCGCGTGTTCCGCAGCCACATGTATCTTTATCCGATTCCCGAGGCCGAAGTGCACAAGGGGGCGATCGAGCAGAACCCCGGCTGGTAGTTTACGATATGGTTGAACTTTAAACAAACAGACGAAAATGATACGAAAGATGATACGACCCTTGTTGAAGGTGGGAATGGCGGCGGCCGTGCTCTTGTGCGTTTCGTGCAAGGAGACCCTCACCTTTCCGGAAACCTCGTCGCCGGAGCTTCCCGAAGTAGGCGCTGCGACGGCGGACTATCTGTGGATCGGTCCCGACTATAAACTCACGGTTTCGGCGAAGCTGTCCGACCGGGAGGGACTCGTTTCCGTACGGCTGATCAATCAGGAGTGGGGGATCGACAAGCTGATCGAACTCGATGCGCAGGAGTACACCGTCGACGAGACGTTCGACGTGGAGAAGGACTACAACCGCACGGAGCATACCCTCCAGCTGGTCGCGAGAAACGGCGCCGGAGGCATCCGTAAGGTCTCCGTGCCGGTCAACAACCGGGCGGACGTCAATCAGGACCCCGGTTACGAAGCCGACGAGATGCCTCCTTCGGTGGTGATTACCAAACCTACCGTGACGAACTATTACGGCCTCGACGGAGTGCCGATCGAAATCGAACTGGAGGCTTCGATCGAGGAGAACGTGGAGCTGACCTCCGTATATGCCCGCGTGTGGGGTGAAACGGCGACCGGCGAACCGGTCGATTTCGAAACCTCGATCACGCCGTCGACCGACGCAGAGAAAACGTCGTACCATTACTCCGAGAGATTCACGATCCCGACCCGGATGCCCGGTGAGTATCAGTACCTCGTGCGCGCCGACGATTCGAGCGGAAACAAAACGGTGCTGGGCGGCAATATCGTGATCGGCATGATGGACCGGCTCTACCTCTCCGACGCGAAGAACGAACGGGAGGTCACCGGGCAGGGATTCGACGCCTATGCCGACAACAGCGCATGGGGCATGGGAACGCTCATTCCGATGCGCCGGATCGGGGCCAACCTGTTCCGACTCGAGAACTACTATTACCGCAACGATGCGGACGACAACATCCGTTTCGTAGCCTTCATGGGCAACGATCGCCCGTTCGGAGCCTCGCGCAAGATCAACTATACGCTGACGGGCAGCAATACGCTCGCATGCGATCCGCAGCACGCGACGCACCTGGTGGGCAACCTCGACGAGCAGCCCCGCAAGCTGCCCGTATCGCAGAAAGGCTACTATACGATTACGGTGAATCTGACGACCCGCGAGGTGACGGCCGAGCCGGTCGTTGATCCGACCAACCCGGATTTCTCCAATGCCGACAAGTTCCCGGGGTATTCGGTGGCCGATCCGTGGGATTACATGCCCTTCGTGGCGGGCGGCGCGATCGTCGGTACGTCGGGCTGGGCCGAGGTGGACAACAATACGAGCCTTTACCGCGAGGAGGAGCATCCGTTCATTTACAGCGGCGATTTCCGCACGGCTGGCGGCGTCAACATCAGCCTGAGAGCTCCGCGGGCCGCGCTGGCAGGCGATAGGGCCAATTACGGCTGGTTCCGACTCCCGTCCGCCCGTAATAACAACCGCGACGTCTACGGCGACCTTCGGTCGGGCCTCGGTCCGGTGGGTGTCGCTACCGGAGGGACGAATTACGGCATCGTACTGACGGGCAACACCGATTGGCATGCGTCGTTCGACTTGATTACCTATCGTCTGCGGGTCGTGAAAAAGTAAATAAATACGGAAGTCTATGCGAAAAAAAATATTGTTTATGGCGGCGGCGTTGGCGCTGGGCGGGGCTTCGGCCCGGTCCGCTTCCGATGCCGCGAATCAGGAACGCCAGGCGCTTACGTTGGCCGGAATCTGGCAGTTCAAACTCGATCCGACGAATGTCGCGATCCCGGTCAAGGGGAGCCGCTTTACGCCGCAGCTGCCCGAGACCATCACGCTGCCCGGTTCGACCGACCAGGCCGGAAAAGGGTACAAGACGCAGGACATGACGTCGATCCGCCTGACCCGCATGTTCGAGTATGCCGGGGCCGCGTGGTATGAGAAACAGAATGTCTTCATCCCCGAAGAGTGGCGCGGAAAACGGATATTCATCCATCTCGAACGGGCCCACTGGGAGGTAAAGGCTTGGGTCAACGGGAAATATGCGGGGCGCGAGATGAGCCTGTCGACTCCCCACGAGTTCGATATTACGGACCTGGTGGAGTTCGGTGCGCGCAATACGATCCGCTTCCGGGTCGACAACGGCAAGATCTTCAACCTGGAGTATACCCATGCCGTGAGCGCCGAGACCCAGACCAACTGGAACGGAATCATCGGCGGCATGGAGATACGCGCTTACGATAAGGTGCATATCGCCGACGTGCAGCTCTATCCCGACCGGAAAAACCGCAAGGTGCGGGCCGACATTACGGTGGCCAATCCGGCCAAACTCGATGTCGAGGGTTCGATCCTTCTGCGCTGTTCGGGCGGCGAGGGGGCCGTGCGGCTGCCGGAGGAGCGCTGTGCCTTCGCCGGACGCGACTCGGTGCTGGTCGTAAGCTGCGAATATGGGCTGGGCGACGACCTGCTGCTGTGGGATGAGTTCACGCCGAACCTCTACCGGGCCGAATTCGCGTTGAGCGCCTCGGACGGCGGGAAAACCTACTACGACGCCCTGACCGAGCACTTCGGCGTGCGCGATTTCGGCGTGCGCGGGACGCAGCTCACGATCAACGACCGCGTGATGTTCCTGCGTGGTAATGTCAATTCGGCCGAATTTCCGATTACGGGCTATCCGCCGATGGATTACGACGAGTGGTATCGGATTCTGAAGGTGTGCCGCGATTACGGCCTGAACTCCGTGCGCTTCCATTCGTGGTGCCCTCCCGAGGCGGCTTTCGAAGCGGCCGACCGGCTCGGATTGTACTTGCAGATCGAGAACTCCGACTGGCGTTTTACGATCGGAACCGATCCCGAACTCGACGACTTCTTTTTCGACGAGGCCGAACGGATTTTCCGCGAGTACGGCAACCACCCGTCGTTCGCCTTCTTCTGCGAAGGTAACGAACTCGTGGGACCCGGACGCGATCCGTTTCTGAAAAAGATGCTGGAGCAGTGGAAACGGGACCCGCGCCACCTCTACACGGCGGCTTCGGGCTATCCCAACCTCGAAGGCAGTGATTTCTTCGACTACTACGGACCCCGCCCGCAGCGGTGGCAGGAGGGGCTGAAAGGCCGTTTCAACGTCGCTCCGCTCGATACGTCGTACGATTACAGCGACTATGTGGAGAAGGTCGCCGTGCCGCTGGTCACCCACGAGATCGGGCAGTGGTGCAACTACCCCGATTTCGGCCAGATCGGTAAATACACCGGTGTGCTGAAACCCTATAATTACGAGATTTTCCGCGAGGGGCTGCGCGACAAGAACATGCTCGACCAGGCGTGGGATTTCCACATCGCTTCGGGAAAGTTCCAGGTGATTCAGAAGAAGGAGGAGTTCGAATCGTATCTCCGTACGCCGGGATTCGGCGGTTATACGCTTTTGCAGATCAACGATTTCCCCGGTCAGGGAACATCTCCCGTCGGTGTGGTCGACGTTTTCTACGATCCCAAACCCTATGTCACGGCCGAGGAGTTCCGCCGGATGCAGTCGCCTCGCAAGCCGCTGTTGCGTACCGAGAAATTCACGTGGACCAGCGGCGAGACCTTCACCGGAAAGGGTCAGATCGTGAACTTCGGCGATCGGACGATCCGCGGCGGCCGCGTGGGGTGGACGTTGAGTTATCCCGACGGACGAATCTACCGCAAGGGCAGCTTCCGTGCGGTGGACATTCCGGTCGGACCGGTCACCGAGCTGGGCGAGCTGTCGATTCCGCTGTCGGGCATCCGTCGGGCCGTGAAGATGACGCTGCGTTTCGAGTTGGCCGGAACCGACGTGACGAACGAGTGGAGCGTATGGGTCTATCCGGAACGGCTCCCCGAACCGGCTCTGGACGATGTGGTGGTGGCCCGGGAGTGGAACGACACGGTTCGCCGGCAGTTGCTCGACGGTGCGACGGTCTTCCTGATGGCCGATCCCGAACGGATCGATTCCGACGTACCTCCCGGCTTCTCGGGGATTTCGTGGAACGCCGTCTGGTCGGGAACGCCTCCCAACCTGTTGGGAATTCTCTGCGATCCGGAGCATCCCGCCCTGCGTGAATTCCCGACCGAATTCCACTCCAATTGGCAGTGGTTCGATCTGGTCCGCCATTCGCGGCCGATGCTGCTCGATCATACGCCGGCGCTGTTCCGTCCCGTCGTGCAGATGATTCCCGATTGGAACAACAACCGCAAGATCGGTCTGATCTTCGAGGCGCAGGTGGGCAAGGGCAAATTGCTGATGACGAGCATCGATCTGGAGGGTATCCGCGAAAAGAGCCCCGTGGCCCGTCAGATGCTTTACGCGCTCGAGCGTTATGCGGCCGGCGACGAGTTCGCTCCCGCATCGGTGCTGACTCCGGAGATGATCGACTCCCTGTTCAAGAAATAGGGAGGACATTTCGGCCTGAATGAAGAATATCGGCAGGGGAGCGGTAGGACCGTTCCCCTCCCGGCTAAAAGACGAAAGACTATGCGCAATCTATTTGCATCGATTTTTCTTGCTGCGTTTCTCGCATTCGCGGCTTCGCCGGCGGAGGCGCAGACGGCTTCCGCGGAGCACTATCTCGATTCTCTGCGTGCGGAGCTGAATGCCCGCTGGCCCCGCAATCGGACCGTGAATCTCGTGTTTCACGGCCACAGCGTGCCTTCGGGCTATTTCGCCACGCCGAACGTGCGGACGCTCGACGCCTATCCGCACCGCGTGCTGGAGATCGTCAAACGCTACTATCCCTACGCCGTGGTGAACAGCATCGTCACGGGCATCGGCGGGGAAAACTCGGAACAGGGCGAAAAGCGTTTCTACCGGGAGGTGCTCGCGCACCGGCCCGATGTGTTGATGATCGACTATGCGCTGAACGATCGCGCCATCGGACTCGAACGGGCCGAACGAGCCTGGCGGAAGATGATCGCTCGGGCCCTGCGGAAGAAGATTCCGGTCGTGTTGTGTACGCCGACCCCCGATCTGACGTCGGACCTGCTCGATTCGCTGACCCCGTTGGCACGGCATGCGCAGCAAATCCGTGCGCTGGCGGCGGAGTTCCGGGTAGGACTGGCGGATAACTATGCGGCCTTTGTCGCACTGGCCCGCGAAGGCCGCGATATCCGCTCGCTGATGGCCCAGAGCAATCATCCCAACGAACGGGGCCATGCCGTCGCTGCCGCACAAATCGTCCGCTGGATACTGACGCCGGCGCAGATGCGTGATTTCCGGGCCGGGGAACTGCTCGCCGTGATGCGCCGCGTCGCCGACTGGCAGCTGGACAATTTCGAACGGCAGTCGGTCGAAGGATCGCGTTATCCCGGTTCGCACGACTACCGCTCGTGGGTCAACGCGGCGATGTATGTCGGGCTGGCGGGGATGACCGACGTAGTATCCGATGCCAAGTACGGGACGTTCCTGCGCACCGTGGGGCGCAAGACGCAGTGGCAGCCCGGCCGGAATATCTTTTTTGCCGATGACCTCTGCGTAGGGCAGTTCTACGCCCTGGCTTATGAAAAGTGCCGCGACAGCGCGATGATTCGTCCGACGATCGAGGCACTCGAACGGATCATGGCGATGCCCGATACGGCGAGTCTGAACTATTATGCTCCGGGGTCGCACAGCCGTTGGTGCTGGTGCGATGCGTTTTTCATGGCGCCGACGGTCTTTGCGCGCATCGGCCGGGCGACCGGCGACAGCCGCTACTACGACTACCTCGACCGGGAGCTCCGCGTTGCGTGCGACACGCTTTATTGTCCGCAGGAGCGGCTCTTTTTCCGCGATACGCGCTATGTCGGCATGCGGGAGAAGAACGGCGAGCGGGTTTTCTGGGGCCGGGGCAACGGCTGGGTGGCGGCGGCCCTCACGATTCTGATCGACAACATGCCCGAAGACCGGCCGTCGCGGGCGCGCTACGTGGCGCTGTTCCGAGCGATGATGGAGCGGATCGCCGGATTGCAGGGCCTCGACGGTTACTGGCATGCTTCGCTGCTCGATCCGGCCTCCTACCCGGCGCCGGAGACCAGTGCGACGGGTTTCTTTACGTACGGCCTGCTCTGGGGCATCAACCGCGGCCTGCTCGACCGCGACACGTATGCCGCGGTCGCCGAAAGAGGCTGGAGGGCCCTTTGCGAAGCCGTGCGGTCAGACGGTATGGTCGGCTACGTGCAGCCGATCGGAGCCGATCCGCAGCAGGTGAACGGAAACGATACGGAGGTTTACGGCGTCGGTGCGTTCCTCATGGCCGGGCGTCAGATGTACGATTATATCATGCAACGTTGATCGATGGGAAATCTACGGAATATGTTGCTCGCCGCGATGGCGGTGCTGGCATTTGCGCCGTGTCGGGCGCAGCGGGAAACGGTCGCGCTCGACGGCGACGGATGGACGTTCCGCACGGATGCGGACAGTACGGGATGGGGCCTTTGGCAGACGGGCGTGCCCGATGGCCGGGCGGTCCGTGTGCCGCATACGTGGAACGTCGAGCCGGGACGGGAACGCTATTTCGGTTTGGCATGGTACGAGAAACGGATCGAAGTGCCCGCAGCCTGGAAGGGGAAGCACGTGCGGCTCCGCTTCGAGGCCGTCTACCGCGATATGGTCTGCTACGTGAACGGCGAGCAGGCCGGCCGGAATATCGGCAGCGGATTCACGCCGGTGTCGTTCGACGTGACGCATCTGTTGCGCTGCGGCGCCGAAAACCGCATCGTCGTGGCCGTGTCGAACCGATTCAGTGCGCATGCCTTTCCTTACAAGGCGTCGTTCGACTGGCCCAACGACGGCGGTATCATCCGTCCTGTGAAGTTGATCGCGACCGACGGCGTTCCGGTGCGTTATGCGCATGTAAAGCCCGATATCGATCTTGCCGATTCGTCGGCCGTCGCTACGGTGCGCATCCGGCTGTGGGACGAACGGGTCCGCCGGACCGGGTTCGCACTCACGTTCCGGGATCGGGCGACCGGCGAAACGGTTGCCGGAAAACGGGTGGAGTTGAAAGCCGAAAACGGGGTGTTCACGACCGAAGTGGCCTTCGACAAGGTGAAACCGTGGCATTTCGATGCGCCGAATCTCTATGAAATGCAGGTCGATCTGCTCGGCCGCGGCGGGGTGCAGGACCGGTTCACGACGCGTTTCGGATTCCGTCGGCTGGCGATCGACGGCGACCGGCTGCTGCTCAACGGCGAGGCGGTCCGTCTGCCGGGTGTGGAGTACATGCCGGGCAGCTATCCCGATTACGGGATGGCCGAGCCGGTCGAGGTGATGGCCGAGGCGGTGCGGTTGATGAAGGAGCTGAACTGCGTCATCACCCGTTTCCACTGGCAGCAGGACGAACGTCTGCTGGATATGATGGACGAGCAGGGAATTCTGGTGCAGGAGGAACTTCCGTGGTGGCAGCAGCCGGGCGATCCCGATCCGGAACTCGAGGCGCTGCTCAGACACCAGCTCGATCGGACGATCGAACGCGACTTCAACCGACCTTCGATCTTCGCGTGGGGTGTCAGCAACGAGGTCTACCGAAATACGGACAAGGATATTTACCGGCGAATGATCGATTACGCCCGCAGCTGGGACACCGATTCGTTCGTTACGGTCGTGTCGAACCAAATTTATAGCAGCCTGGCCGACGACGAGTCGTTGTTGGCCGACATACCCACCTGGAACGACTATTCGGGAACCTGGCACGGCGGCGACCGTACGCAGTCGCCCGTGCGGCTGGACAAGATCGACCGCAAGGCCCTGAGGGGGCGTCCGCTGCTGATTACCGAACACGGACTCTGCGAGCCGCGTTTTGTGGGCGGCGATCCGCGCCGGATCACCGAGATGACTTACCATTTCGATGTCTGGGCCCGACGTCCGTTCGTGATGGGGTGCATCTATTTTTCGCTCAATGACTACCGCACGCATGTCGGTGAATCGGGCTACGGCCGTTACAAGGCGCGCGTGCATGGGCTCACCGACCTGTGGTTCGGCAAAAAGCCCTCGTTCGCGGTTTACGCCGGACTCGCCTCCCCGCTCTTTTTCGAATCCGTGCAGCAGCGCTCCGACGGGGCGACGGCCGAAGTGACGATCTGCGTGAAGAACTCGTTGCCGAGTTATACCCTGCATGGTTATCGGCTCGTCTGGGATGCCGGCGACGGCGAACGGTCGGTGGTGCTGCCGACGCTTCGGCCCGGCGACCGTTTCACGACGACGATCGACGGCATCGATCCGCAGGGCAAACCGCGTTTGCGGGTCGTGCGGCCCACGGGCTATGTAGCGGCGACGAACGATTGATTTTTGGAAAAACGATGAAACACAGACTTTTTTTATCGATCCTGTTGATCTTTTCCGCTTGGCGCCTCTCGGCGCAGGGGAGCGAATTCGGCTTCTTCACCGGAGCGGACCGCGAGGCGATCCGCGCTTCGGCGGCGACGCCGTGGGGCCGGGCGATCCTCGACTCGCTGGCCGGAGCGGTCGAGCAGCGGCGCGAGCATCCGCTGGCCGTGCCCCTGCTCGAAGGCGGCCATCTGCACGAATATTTCTGTCCGCGTCACAACGTGATGCTCGATTTCGACTGGGATCGCCCCACGGAACATTACTGCCCGCTGTGCGGAACGAAGATCGTCGGCAATAAACGCTGCGACTGGGCGTGGGTCAACGTGCTCCATGCCCGGAACCTCGATTACCTCGTCGCTTCGACCTATCTCTATCTGGCCACCGGCGAGCGGCGTTATGCCGAATATATCCGCGATATGCTGCTCGACTATGCGGCGAAGTATCCGACTTATTTCGAGCACAATACCGATCGCGTGCCCACGGCACTCAACAGCGGCCGGATGTTTGGGCAGAGTTTGGACGAGGCGGTCTGGGCCAGCGATGCAGCCCGGGCCTATTCGGTCGCCAAATCGATCATGACCGAACGGGAGATCGCGGCGATCGAGACGGGATACCTGCGCGTCTGCGCTGAAATGTTGTTGAAACGGCGCGGCGGAGGCAACTGGCAGGTCTGGCACAACAGCGGTCTTATCGCCCTGGGCGTGGCACTGGAGAATGATGCGTTGATCGATGTCGCGCTGAATGATCCCCAGTGCGGTTATCGGCATTTGATGGCCGGGAACGTGTACGACGACGGTTGGTGGAACGAGGGCTCACCCACTTATCATTACTACCCGCTGCGCGCCATGCTGCTCTCGGCCGAGGCGCTGCGCTGCCGCGGGATCGACCTTTTCGGAGCGAAATTGCTGCGCATGTTCACCTCGCCGGCACAGGGAACCTATGCCGATCTGGTATTTCCGGCCCACAATGACGGCTGGCACGGCGAATCGCTCACGGCGCAGGTGCGCCTCTACGAGTCGGCCTATGCCGATTTCCGCGATCCGCTGCTGCTGGACGTGTTGAGGCGTTGCTACCAGGTCGTGCCGCGGAACTCGTATGAAGCGCTCCGCAACCCCGACGGCGAAGCCATGACCGGCGAGGGTGCGATACCGGTCAGCCTCGTTTTCGAGGACCTCGGCGTCGGCATCCTGCGCAGCGGGCGGCGGACCCTCGTGGTGAAATACGGCCCTTACGGCGGCGGGCACGGACATCCCGACAAACTCTCGATCTCGCTACACGACGGCGAGCGGGAACTGCTGCCCGACCTCGGCACCTCGGCCTACGGCGTTCCCGCGTTCCGGGGGTGGTATCGCCGAACGCTGGCCCACAATACGGTGACGGTCGACGGCAACGATCAGCGGCCTGCGACGGGCCGGCTTCAGAAGTTCGATGCGGCGCCCGACGGCGGAACGATCGTAGCCGCGTGCGACGAGGCGGCACCGGGCGTCGCGATGGAGCGGACGGTTTCCCTGCACGGGGACAAGTTGCGCGACAGCTTCGTCTGTCGTTCGGATTCGCTCCGCACCTACGATTACGTGTTGTTGCTGACGCAACGGCCCCGAATCGAAGGCGAGTCGCAACCGGCGGTGTTCGAGGGTGCGAAGGGCGGCGATTATCTGACCGATGTCCGCAAATATGCGAAGCGCGGCCGTGCGGCGATCGAGTTCCCCGAGGTGCGGATCGAACTTCGGGTCGGAGGTGCGGCCGAATTCGAACTCTTTACGGGAACGGCTCCCGGAATCCCCTCGTCGCTGAGTTCCGGCCCCGATTCGCCGGTTCCGGAGTGTTATCCGGTGATCGTACGGGTTCGTACGAACGCTTTGCGCGTGCATGCAGACTGGAAATTTTTGTAAATTTACAATCCCTAAGAAATCTACCTGAACGAGATGAAACCGAATCTGAAAAAATGCCTGCTGGTCGCGGCCCTGTGCCTGTGTGCGGCTTGCGCCCAGCGGAAGAATGCCGAGATCGACCTTTCCGGCACGTGGACCGTCGCGCTGGATTCCACCGATACGGGCCTTGCCCGGGGATGGGAAAACCGCGCCTTCGACCAACCGATCGCCCTGCCGGGGACAACCGACGATGCCGGGCTCGGTATTCCCAATACGCTGGAACCGAAGCTGGAGAAACCGCAGTTGCTTCACCTGACGCGCAAGCACAGTTACATCGGCCCGGCGTGGTACTCCCGCGAGGTGGAGATTCCGCAGACGTGGAGCGACAGCCGGATTTTTCTCTCGCTGGAACGCGTGATCTGGACCACCGACGTCTGGGTCGACGGCGTGAAGGCGGGGGCGGGCGAACGGAGCCTGACGACGCCGCATCGCTACGACCTGACCGGAATGCTGACGCCGGGACGCCACCGGCTGACCGTCCGGGTCGACAACCGCAAGAAATACGATCTTTCGGTGCGCAATCTTGCGCATGCCTATACCGACGACACGCAGATCATCTGGAACGGACTGATCGGGCGGATCGTCTTGGAGGCTTCGGGTGCGGTGCGCATCGAGGAACCGGTGTTGACGCCCGACATCGCGGCGAAACGGGTCGCGGTGGCCTGTCGGCTGACGAACGATTCGGACGCTCCGGTCGAAGGAGAGCTCCGCTATACGGTGATGGAGATTCCCGGCGGCAGACGGGTCTGCACCGAGACCCGATCCTGCCGGATCGAGGCCCGGTCGACGGTCGAGGCGACCGAATCGCTCGCGTTGGGCGACGGGATGAAACTCTGGGATGAATTCTCGCCGAATCTCTATGAGGCGATCGTCGAATTCGAGGACGGCAGTCACGCGGCCTCGCGCAGCGCGGAGTTCGGCATGCGTGAGATCGCGGCCGACGGCAACCGCCTGCTCGTAAACGGACGGCCCGCCTTCATGCGCGGTACGCTCGAATGCTGCATTTTCCCGCTCCGGGGGTATCCGCCTACGGATCGCAAGGGGTGGGAAAAGGTATTCCGCACGGCGAAGGAGTGGGGCTTGAACCACTTGCGGTTCCATTCGTGGTGCCCTCCGCAGGCGGCTTTCGAGGTGGCCGACCGGATGGGTTTCTACCTTCAGGTCGAGCTGCCCGTCTGGACGCTCGGGATCGGTGCCGATTCGTTGGCCACGCAGTTCCTCTACGAGGAGGGCGAACGGATGCTCGCCGCCTATGGAAACCATCCGTCGTTCTGTTTTATGAGCATGGGTAACGAGTTGCAGCCCGATTTCGACCTGCTCAACGCCTTGCGCAGCCACTTCCAGCAGATCGATCCGCGCCGTTTCTACACCAGTTCGTCGTTTACGTTCGAAAAGAATCACGGCATCTGGCCCGAGCCGGGCGACGATTTCTACGTGACGCAGTGGACGAAGAAGGGTTGGGTGCGCGGTCAGGGCGTATTCAATAACGAGCCCCCGCGTTTCGATCGCGACTTCTCGCAGGCGGTTGCGGGGATGGAAGTGCCGTTGATTACCCATGAGATCGGCCAGTATGCGGTTTACCCCAATCTGGCGGAGATTCCCAAGTATACGGGCGTGCTGGAGCCGCTTAACTTCCGGGCGGTGGAAAACGATCTGAAGGCCCGCGCCTTGATCGACAAGGCTCCGGCCTGGACCGAGGCGAGCGGACGGTTGGCGGCGATTCTCTACAAGGAGGAGATCGAACGGGCGCTCAAGACGTCGGGAATCAGCGGTTTCCAGCTGCTCGACCTGCACGATTTCCCCGGACAGGGTACGGCGCTGGTCGGCCTGCTCGACGCTTTCTGGGACAGCAAGGGGGTAATCGATGCCCGGACGTTCCGCAATTTCTGTTCGCCGGTGACGCCGCTCGTTCGCTTTCCCCGGGCCGTTTATACCAACGACGAGGAGTTCCGGGCCCAGGTCGAGGTGAGCAATTACGGGGAGCGGGAGCTCGTCGGACAGACAGTCGCCTGGACCGTGTCGGACGGCGGAGAGGTGGTGTATTCGGGCGTGCTGCCCGCGAGCGATCTTTCGCTCGGATACAATGCCGGCGTGGGAGAGATACGCGTACCTCTCGACGGATTCTCGACGGCGCGCGAACTGGTTGTCGAAGTCTCCCTGCCGGGTACGGAGTATCGGAACTCTTGGTCGATCTGGGTCTATCCGGCCGACCGGAAGCCGCAGCCGGGCGACGTGGTCTATACGCGAGACTTCAAGGAGGCCCTGCGTCTGGCTTCCGAGGGCGGCAAGGTGCTGTTCAATCCCGACTGGACGAAGCTGCGGGGCGTCGAGGGCAAGTTCGTGCCCGTGTTCTGGAGCCCGGTGCATTTTCCGGCGCAGGCCGGGTCGATGGGCCTCCTGTGCGATCCCCGGCACCCCGTTTTCGCCGACTTCCCGACCGATATGCACACCGACTGGCAGTGGTGGAATCTTTGCAAGCACTCGGTGGCGATGATAACGGACAGCATCCGCGGCGGGTCTCCGCTCGTGGAGATGGTCGATAACTTTACGAACAACCGTCGGCTGGCCACGCTTTACGAGGGTCGGGTCGGAAAGGGTCGGATGGTGATCGCCTCCTTCGACCTGCGGCCCGAGGGGGATGAATGTCCCGTCGCGCGGCAGCTGCTCGCGTCGATTTTCGACTACATGAACAGCGAGCGTTTCGATCCGTCGCCCATCGAGAATCCGGAAGCGATCGGGGCGATGATGAAAGAGTGAAGCAGGCCGGTTGTCCGGGTTTACGGAAAGAGGGTGTCTACGATTCGTTAGACACCCTCTTTGATTGCACTTTTCGGGACGTTTGCTATTCCTTCTCCTTGAAAAGATCGACCTCGCCCCGCTCGACCTTGCCGTGCATGGCGGCCAGCTCGCCGATGACGGGCGAAATGAAGGCGATCGTGTCGGCGACGGCCGAAGTCTCGCCCTGGCCCTTGATCCGGTAGAGCATCGTGGCGTACAGCGCCCGGAAGCAGAGTTCCGTGTCGTTCATACCGGGATTGCCCATCACTTCGCGCAGGTGCGGGAGGTGGGGCTCCAGCGAGGCGTACGTGGTGCGGTAATGTGCGCCGGCGGGGAGCTTCAGCAGTTGTAGATGGAGGTCGTGCAGATCGCGGATCAGGTGCAGCGTGTGTTCCAGGTGTCCTTTCTCCTCCTTGCCCTCCTCCCGCAACAGGTTGGCGATATCCATGTACCACATCAGAAAGACGGGTTTCTGCCCCTCTTCGAGGTCCTTGCGCGGGGCGATGAGTTGCGAGAAGATCGCTTCGGGGCTGAACTGCAAGGCCCGGAGCAGGTCTTCGAGCTGCCACAGATAGAGGATATATTCGGCGATGTTTTCACGCCGTTTGGCTTGTGCGATGTCCATAAGGTGAGAAGTGAAAACGCTGCGGTTTACTGCTTGATCCAGGTCGTGGCACCGTTGCGGTGTTTGAGGAAATATTGCTGCGATTTGAGCAGGTTGCGCGACTGGAGGACCATGTTTTTGGTCTCGGTCAGGATCGTCAGGTAGAGCATCGAGGCCTTCGTGCCGGACTGCTCGCCGTTGATGCGCGTGAGCTCCGACTTGATGGCGTCGGCGATCGACTCGAACAATTGGTCGCGCAGCGAAAGCACCATCTCGATATCCGAGAAGTCGCCGTCGCGCAGCATGCGGTTGATATGGCGGTAGATCGATTCCACGTCGTCGTTGATCGCCATCAGATCGCGGGTCTGCGCCACCGAAAGGCCCTCGTGGTTGTTGTCGATGTGTTCGAAAGCCGGGCGGGTGATGTGCATCAGCGCCTTGGTCATTTCGTTGAGGTAGTCGACCACCTGGACGTAGTAGTGCGCCGTATTGACGTCGCTGCTCTGCAACTTCTTAAGCGTCGGAAGCAGTGTATATTTGCGGTCGCGCGAGTGGTAGAAAAGGTCGTTCGCCTCCTTCACCATGTCGCGCAGGACCTTGCGGTTCTCCTTCATTACGGCGATCAGCGTACGGTCGTAGATCTTCGTGGCGCTCTCCATCGTCGTGCAAACCTCGTTGCGCAGCGAAACGATGATATCTTCGTTGGTCTCGGCGGGTTTCTCCTCCTCTTCGGCATCGCGGTTCTTCTTGGAGAAACTGTTGCGGAAGAGCAGCCAGCCGCAGAGGACCGTGACCAGTACGAATGCCGGGATGCCGCCGTAGATGAGCGTAAGACCGACGGCCAGAGCGATCAGGAAGCCGCCGAGGGCCGTGACGAACCATCCGGCGACGACGGTCATGACGCCCGAGATGCGGTAGACGGCGCTTTCGCGTCCCCAGGCCCGGTCGGCGAGCGACGAACCCATCGCTACCATGAAGCAGACGTAGGTGGTCGAGAGGGGGAGTTTGAGCGACGTGGCCAGGGCGATGAGCAGGGCCGAGGTGGTCAGGTTGACCGTGGCGCGGATCATGTCGTAGGGGGCGCCGCTGTGTTCGATATCCTCGTATTCGAATTTGCGGCCGATGGCCGTGCGGATGCGCTCGGGAACGACGTTTTCGAGGACGGTGTTGACGTTGAGGGCCGCGCGGACGATCGTGCGGGCGAAAGGCGAGGAGCCGTATTGGGCCTGGCCGTCGTCGCCCTGCGACGAGAGCGAAAGTTCGGTTTTGGTAACCCGCAGGATGGCGGCCTTGGAGCCCCACAGCGTGAGGATCATGACGAAGCCGGCGGAGAGCAGGATGGTCATGTTGGCCGGAACGTTCTCCGTAAGCGCGACCATGAGCATCGAGGTGTCGCCGGTTTCCCGGGCGACGGAGTAGGCATCGAAGCCGGCGACGGGGACGCCGATGAAGTTCACCAGGTCGTTGCCCGCGAAGGCGAGAGCCAGGGCGAAGACGCCCGAAAGGATCGTGATGCGCAGGATGTTGATCTTGAACCGCTGGATGAAGAACAGCATGAGCGAGCAGACGATCCAGCAGATCAAGAGTGCCGTGGGCAGGTGATTGTCGATCAATTGGACCGCGGGCTCGTCGGCGAGTATGTTTTTGAGTCCCTTGAATACGGCGAAATAGACGATGGCCGTGAGCGAGGCGCCGCACCAGAGCGATCCGTAACGGCGGAACGGCACCGTATAGCGGAACGAAAAGATCAGGCGCGAGACGTACATGACGATCGAACCGCACGTGAAGGCGATGACGACCGAAAGCAGGATGGCCGAGACGACGCCCAGGGCGCGCGACGTGTTGATGAAGTCGCCCAGCATGGTGATGTTGAGGGCCGGGTCGCCTGCGATCTTGAAAATCGAAACGGCGATGGCCGAGCCCAGCAGGCAGAAGATCAACGACACGGTGGTCGAGGTCGGAAGCCCCAGCGAGTTGTAGAGGCCGAGCAGAATGACGTTGGCGAACATGACGCCCAGGTAGAGCATCATCACCTCGTGGAAGGTGAACAGCCCCGGGTTGAACATGCCGCTGCGGGCGACTTCCATCATGCCGCTCGACGTGATGACGCCGATGAGGATGCCGACGGAGGCGACCGTAAGGATGGTTTTCATGGATGCGGCCTTGGAACCGAGGGCCGAGTTGAGAAAGTTTACCGCATCGTTCGTGACGCCAACGAAAAGTCCGGAGACGGCGAGAATGCCGAGGATGACGACAATTACGGTGTAGATTTCGCTCATAAATAGGGTTTCACTACAAATTGCGAACAAATTTAGTCCATTTTTCCTGTCCTAAAAATCGTAACGGCCAATATTAACGTTAATTTAACGTAGATGGAGCCGATGCGGACGGGCCTCTATTTTCGAAGGTTCGTTCGCGGCGCGAAAAGTCCGGGCGAGGAGCCCGGGAGGTGTAAAGTCGTAACAACGGCCTGGTTCAAGGCCGGTTTCGCGGGCGTGGAATCGCCCGCGGGAAATCAAAGCCACTTCTTATACCGGAAATACCAGAGCGTAAGACCCGAGCAGAAAAGCATCAGCCCGATGGCGAACAGGTAGCCCAGCGGGACGACGGTGCCGCTGGCGAGGGTCAGGTGCCAGTCCAGTTCGGGCATATACTTGAAGTTCATGCCGTAGATCGAGGCGATGAGCGTCGCGGGGAGGAAGATCACGGCGGCCACTGAGAAGATTTTGACGATCTCGTTCTGCTCGATATTGATCAGACCCAATGCGGCGTCCTGGATATAGTCCAATCGCTGGAAGCTGAAGTCGGCGTGGTTGATGAGCGAGTTGACGTCCTTGATCATCAATTGCAGGCGCGGGTAGATGTCGTTGGGGAAACGTTCGGAACGCAGGATGCCCGAAAGGACGCGCTGGCGGTCGAAAATATTCTCGCGCAGCGACATGGTGCTCTCCTGTAAGGCGCTGATGCGGTGCAGCACCGCCTTGTCGATCGAGTCCTCGGAGTTGATATCCTTCGAGAGCGAGGCGACCTGCTTGGAAACCAGCTCCACCATGTCGGCGTCGAAGTCGATGCGCACTTCGAGCAGCGAAATGAAGAGGTGGTAGCCCGTCGAATAGCTGCGGTAGTTCATCTGAAGCCGTTTTTCGGTTTCGCGGAAGGTGCGGAATTCGGCGTTGCGCACCGAGACCAGCACGCCTTCGTTCGAAATGATGAACGACACGGGTTCGACGATGAACGATTCGCCCGTCGGGACGAAGAAGTTGGAGTTGGAGATGATGGCGTTCTCCGTCTCGGAATATTTCGACGTGGACTCGATCTCCTCGACCTGCTGTTTGGTCTGGAGGCTGATCTCCATGAAGTTCTCGACGGCCTTCTGCTCCTTGATGGTCGGCAGGTGCATGTCGATCCACAGAATGTCGTCGTAGCCCAACTCGTCGAAGAGCTTCGTATCGGCATTGCGGATGATCTTGTTGTATTGCTTGAGGTAAATCGTAATCATGATGACGCTCTCTGAAAATTCGTGAATCCTGTGCCGAGCGGGGCGGGCGCCGGTGCGTCCGCTAACCTCTTCAGCCGGGATTGGCCCTCGGAGCGAATTTGAGTCCCGAGTCCCAGAATTTTCGAAGCGTCTGGTGCTTCTCGATGTCGAAAATATAGTCGAAGGGCATCAGTTCCTCGTAGGCGGCGGCTGCGTCGTCGGCGTATTCCGAGTCGAGCAGCGCCTCGTAGGTGTGTTCCAAACCGAAGGTCAGGGCCTCCTGCAACTCCTCGACGAGTTCGGCCGGGGTATCTTCGCGGGCTACCCATACGGCGAAGGCGAAGGGTAGTTCGCCCCACGTGCGCCACGTGTCGAGCAGCGGATCGACGCCTTCGGACAAAGCCTCCTCCGCACCGGGAACGGCTCCGACGCAATATTGCGTGACGGGGCGGGCGCCGGACAACGACGGCACGGCCTCGGCGGGCACCAGGGCGATGTCGGCCCGGCGTTCGCGGAATTCGCGTATGACCTCTTCGGGATCGGACAACAGCAGTTCGGCGCGCAGGTTACCCGCGCGTTTTACGCCATAGACGAACGGTATCGTGCTCAGGCACGACACGACTGCTATACGTGGAACTGTGACCATCATCCATAAGATATGAAACCCTTGGTTCGAAAAGCAAAGGTAAGACAAAAACGGCAGTTTTTTCACAAAAAATGCAAAAAAAATGCGCCGACCTCTTGACAAGGGGGTATTCGATGTCGTATATTTGTCCCGCAATTCACAAGGACAAGGCATTGTCCGGAAAGTTATCGACAACGACTTTGGCTTATCTATCAGTCGGTTGAGTCTATTTATCAACGGTTATCCACATTTTATCGACGTTCTTTCGACAGTTTGTGGCGGGTTGCATTCGCTCCGGCTAAAAGACGGGGTTTACCATTGATTTTGCGACAACAAATATCGCTGCAAAACCATTTCCTTTTTAACTTTTCACCTTTCACCCGCAAAATGCGATCCACAGGATCGCAGCGAGCCGTAGCCTCCCCCGGGCGGAGGCTCGCCTTAGTCCGGGGACAGATGACGGCAAGAAGCAAAATTCGCTGCCACCCCCCCCCATAATACCAGGCTCTTAGCTGGGCTCACCCCGCAGGCTACGACTTGCAGCTAACGCGACATTAGCCCCTCTATTCATACCTTTTCGGCTTTTAGGCGAAAGGCAGTCCGCCGCTCGGGGTGGCGAACGGCAAAAACATTTCACTTCTTACCTTTCACCTGCTCTTACCCCCCCCCTCTAATTCTTAATTCTTAATTGATTCTATGATTACATTCACCCGAACTCCGGAGTTCTATGCTCCGCTCGGCGGCAAGGCGCTCTATACCTTCGAGAGCGATACGCCGGGGACTTTTGACGTTCGTATCGCCGATGCGGCGAGCGATAAGATGTTGGGCGCCATGCGCTTCACGGAGGTTGCCGAAGCGACGTTCGATGCCGCGCCCGTGCTGCGGCGGGCCTTGCGATACACCCCTGCGACGGGCGGTACGGGCATCTCGCAGGCCACGGGACGGCAGGTGATGGCCGACGTGAAAATCTACGAAGGGCCCGAGGGAACCGAGGCGGTTGCCGAAGCGGGATTATGTCTGCTGCTGGGTACGGATCGGGCCGTGCAAGCACCTGCGCTGCTGAGCTCGATGCCCCGCCAACGGCTGATCGCACCGGGCGAATGCGACGAACTGACGCTTTTCTGCTCGCGGTCCGGCGCCGTGATCGTGACGGCGCAGCGGGGACGCGACTATACGGCCGAAAGCTACCGCATCCCTTCGCCCGGGCTGTTTCTCTTTCGGCTCGACACGCGCGATTTCCCCGGAGCCGAGACCCTGACGGTCGACACGGGCGAGTGCGGCACGGTGGTCTATTCGCTCGTCGCGGCGCCGCAGGGGGCGGTGCGCCTGGCGTGGCGGTCGGAGGCGGGATCGTTCGAACACTACACCTTCCCGATCGTTGCGACCGAGCGCATGAAGTCCTCGAAACGGCGGGCTACGGATGCCGAGGGACAGGCGGTCGTGCTGTCGGGGAGCGCCGAGGTGCGCAGGCGGCTCGTCTCGGCCTACGAGTGCGAGGAGGTGGCGCGGGCGCTGGCCGGGATCGTCGCTTCGCCCGACGTACGGATCGCCCGGGGCGACGAATATATCCCCGTGGAGGTGCTCACCGAGGAGCTCGACGTGCGCGACGAAGGGGAGTTGCGCAGCCTGGAGATCGAGATTCGTAAAAATTCGACGACATGGAACTGAGAATCGATTCGAAAGCGTGCGATCTGGGCGAAGGAAAGCTCGCGATTCCGGCATACGATGCCGCGACGCTCGCCGATGTGCAGGCGTGCCGCACGGGGCGGACTCTGCGTCTCGAACTGCCCGCGACGCCGCGCAACGACGCCGTGATGGAGTTCGCCCGCGAGGCGCTGTCGGCCGGACGTTTCGATGCCGCGGAGCACCGGGCGGTGTTGAGCTACGGCGGTGCGGAACTTTTCGCCGGGAGCGTGCGGCTGCTCGCCACGACCGATGCGGGTTATCGGATCGAAATCCGCGACGGCGGGGCGCAGTGGGCCGAGACGGCGGCACGGCGGATGTTTTCGGCGCTGGAGATCGACTACGACGCGCAGCTGACCTCGGAGACCGTCAGCGAGAGTTGGACCGGCGACACCCCCGTGCGCTTCTTCCCCGTGCACCGCGACGAATACCCGCAGCGGAACAGCTCCGAGGACCTGTTGCCCGGGGAACGGCTGCTCTCGACGGATGATTATCTCCCGTTTCTGCATGTGGCGACCCTCGCGGAGCGGATTTTCGAACAGACCGGATATCGGGTGCGGAGCCGCTTCTTCGGATCGGAGTTTTTCCGGTCGCTCTACCTGAGCGGAGCGTATGCCTCGCGCGATACGACCGTGCTGGCGGCACGCATGGGTTTCTGTGCGCGAAGACTCTCGGAGGCGAGTGCGACGGCGGATCATCTGGGACGGGTATATGCCGATCCGAATGCGATTTACAGCACGGTGGGCAACATCGTCGAAACGGCGGCGGCCGGGGTGGCGGATGCCGACGGCGAAAAGGTGGAGGAGACCTTCGACAACGGCGGGTGCTTCGTGACGGAGGAGGGCAAAATCCGCTTCGTGCCGACGACGGAGGTGACCGCGGGATTCGAATACTATCTCCGCTATACGACCGACCACCGGATCGAGAGCCGCACGCGGCTGCGGGGTTTCGATACCCTGTGGCTGACGCCCGGGACACCGATGGCCTTCGCGCTGGCCAACCGTTACGAAGACCGCCGGGCGGCGATCGAGCCGGGATTCCGTTACCGGATCGTCGTCTTCGACCATGCCGAGGGCGATTCCTACCGGCTGACCTGCACGCATGACGCCGTGACGGGAACGGTGTGGGGCTCGTTCGCAGCCCGCTCGGCCCTGGTGACGACACCCGCGGCGGGGAGCCTCTCCGATCCGGCGTTGCTCGTGCTGCGGGGCGGCGTCTGGGAACCTTACGCCGGGGATTGGGCGCTCTACGACGGCTATGTCGGGGAGACGGGCCGCACGACGGTCGAGGTGCGGGTGTGCACCGAGGCCGAGCGGGTGGCTCCCGCATCGCCCAAGCGGTTCGACCGCATCTTCTTCTCGGGAGCCGACGAGGGAATGACGCTCACGCTGCATAAGGAGTGTTCGTTGCGCCCCTGCTTCCGGACGGGCCCGGGATTCGGGGCGTGGATGACCTTCGCCGATGTCGCCCGGCACCGGATGCGGCAGATCGAACTGATCGAGGCGCTGGCCCACCTTTTCAACCTGCGGTTCTATACCGAGCGCGGAACCCGCACGGTGTGGATCGAGCCCGCGGACGATTTTTTCGGAGCGGGGCCCGAGGTCGATTGGAGCGACCGTACGGACTTTTCGCAGGAGGTCGTCCGCACGCGGATCGCCCCCGAGGTGCACGAGCGGCGTACGTGGCGCTACCTTCCGGCCGAGGGCGCCGTGGCGCGGTTCGAAACCGAGACGGGCACGACGTTCGGGGCGTGGAGCTACGATACGGATTCCCGGGCTGCCTTGCAGGGCGAGCAGGTGCGGACCAGTCCCCTGTTCGCCGCGACGCTCGATTCCGTGGGACACTATGCGGGAGCACCGTCGGCCCGGATGCTGCAAATCGGCGATCGCGACGCCGCGGAGCAGGACCCGACGTCGTTCACGCCGCGCATAGTCCGCTATGCGGGGATGCGGCCCCTGCCCGACGGCGAGCGCTGGGGCTATCCCGGGGGGAATACCTATCCGCTTGCCGCGTTCCACTTCGAGGGGGATGCCGCGACGGAAGGTTTCACGCTCGGTTTCGGGGATTGCGACGGCATCGAGGGACTGCATCGCTTTTACGACCGCCAGCTGGCCCGCGAAACGCTGCGCGAACGCATTCGGCTCGCGCTGCGCATCGCCCCCGACGAATATGCGGCGCTCTTCGCACCGGGGTGCGGGACCGCGGAGCTGCGTTCGGTGTTCCGGATCGATACGGGTACCGGCGTGGTGCGGGCGCTGCTGCGGGGCGTGGACGACTACGATCCCGAGGCCGGGGTGGTGCGGTGCACCTTCGAACGGTTAGTCGAAGATTAACTTAAACAATGTAAAACATGAAATCCGAAATTCAAATTACGAATACGGCCGAGGCGTGCCGTATCGAGATCGAGGGGACGATCGGAGTCCCCGAGGAGTGGCAGTTCGACGATCCGGCGGAGCGTGTGGCCACCTACGAGAAGTTCCGCGACGCGGTGCGCCGGATCGGCGAGATCGAGGCTCGCGAAGTGACGGTCGACATCCGTTCGACGGGCGGCGACGTGAACGACGCGCTGCTGATCCACGATGCGCTGCGGCAGACGGGTGCCCGGATCACGACCCGCTGCTACGGCTATACGGCTTCGGCGGCGACGATCATCGCCCAGGCGGCATCGGAGGGGTGTCGCGAGATTTCGGCCAATGCGCTCTATCTGATTCACACGGCCGTATGCGCCACGGAGGGGAATGCCGCGGAGCTGGCGGCGAAGACGGAGCTGCTGCGCCAGACCGATGCCCGCATCGCGGCGATTTATGCCGAGCGGTCGCAGCGCCCCGTAGCGGAATTCGAGCGTCTGATGGCCGAGAACAACGGCAACGGACGCTGGTTGTCGCCCGAGGAGGCGCTCGATGCGGGGCTGGTCGACCGGATCGTCGAGATGCCCGAGGTTTCCGGCGGGAGGGCGTTCGCCCGCAACATCGTCCGCGGTTGGCGGCGTCTTTTCTCCGGGGCGAAGACCGGACGCGTAGAGTCGTTGCCTTCCGACCGGAATGTCCTCCACGAGCGGGAGGGGGCGGCTGCTTCGGCTCCGGTTTCGGCGGAGGAGCTGCGGCGAAAGTTCGGACCGACATGCACGCAGTCCCGCGAGGACCCCTCCTGCACCGAACCGCTGCACTCGGCCAACGAACTGGCGTACAGCGAGGATGCAAGGCGGTTTCGCAATACGTTCTGAATAGGGGTGCTGAAGTTGCTATCCGGCAAGGATGCAAGGCAAGCCTTGCCATCTTCGGCGGCTCGCACCTTTGGTGCGACCGGCCCAGCCGCCGAAGATGATTTTTCTCGCAAGCACCGGCTTCTCCGAATCGCTCGATTCATGTCTTAGGTACTTTTTGACTGCAAAAACGCTCCGGCATGGAGCTGCAACAGCCAATCCATTTTCCTTAATTCTTAACCTTTTCAAATCTTTTATCATTATGAGTTTGCTCGAAAACGTAAAACAGTACACGGGTTCCGACCTGGAACAGATCTTTTTCCGCCCCATGCTGACGGGCGAATCGGCCCTCGACCTGGGCGTACGCGTCCTCTACAACCTTCCGACACCCACGCGCGTGCATCTGTGGGACGGGCAGCGCAACATTCTCCAGAAGTTCGATGCGGCGGGCTGGAAGGGCGGCAAGGCTGCCAAGAAGTACCAGAAGACCATTCCGCTCTCGCCGGTGAAGGCCGAGCTGGGCTTCTCGGCCGCCGACTATTTCTCGATGGTCTACGAGAAGATCGCCGCGCGTGCCGACGTCAACATGGACGATCTGAGCGGCACGGAGCTCGAACAGGCCGAAACGGCGCTTTTCCGTCAGGCGTTGGCGGAGAATATCCGCGCGACGATGTGGGTCGGCGACACGGCGGCGACGAGCGGCTACAACACCTTCGACGGATTCCTCAAATCGATCGCGGCGGCCGATACGAGCGGTGCGATATACAGCGATACGTACTCCAGCACGGAAATCGCCGCGGCGGGAAAAGTCGTCGAGTTGTTCGACGACCTTTGGCAGAACGCCGGATCGGTGCTCCAGGGGCTCAAGGGCGAGGGGCAGCTGGCTTTCTTCGTCACCTCGGATATCTGCTATCTCTACGAGAAGTATCTCGACTCGAAGGGGGTGGACGCCGCTTATACCGATGCGGTGAACGGTCGTCAGCGGCTTACCTACCACGGCATTCCGGTGATCGACGTGCGGCTGGGCAACTACCTCACGGGAACGTCGTATCCGCAGTCGTTCTGCCTGCTGACCGACCGCCGCAATCTCGTGCTGGCCGTCAATACCTCGGAGTTCCCGGGCAATGAGGTACGCATGTGGTACAATCCCGACGAGATGGAGAACCGCCAGCGTGCGGTCTTCATGGCCGGATGCGAGGTGCTGGACGAGGCGCTGGTCGCTTACGCTTACAGTGCTTGACGGGGCGATGCCGACCCGCGGGAATCATTCCCGCGGGCTTCGGCCCCTCTTTTTCCGATCGTATCTAAAACCCGATGAAGATGAACGAACAACGTAAGATCAAAACGACGGTCGGTGTGGGCAACCGTGCCCCCGATCCTTATATCGTGCTCGGCGCAGGACGCGTCGAGAGCGACAAATTCTGGCGCTGGGGCGACGACAATCTTTTCCCCGACGCTCTGGCGTTGATGGCCCGCCGTTCGACGACCCACCGCCGCATCATCAACGACAAGGCCGACTATATCTCGGGCAAGGGATTCGCCTGCGACGCGGAGCGGTATCCGGAGCTGGCGGCTTTCGTCCGCCGGGTGAACGGCCGCGGCGAGAGCCTGCGGCAGGTGCTCAACAAACTCGCCTTCGACAAGGCGCTCTTCGGAAACGCCTTCCTGGAGGTGGTGACCGACCCCGCACACGGGTTTCTCTCGCTCTACCACCAGGATGCGTCGCAGTGTCGGGTCGCGCGCGATTCGCAGCACGTGCTGCTGCACCACGACTGGCGGGCGTTCCGCGCCTCGGAGGCGCGCGTGCTGCCGCTCTATCCGCTTTTCGAGCCTCAGGACGACGGATCGCTGCGTGCCGTGATCCACTACAAGGATTACGAACCGATGTTCGAGCACTACGGCGTGCCGCCCTACATCGCCGGATTCGGCGTTTCGGCCATCGCCTACAAGACCGACCGGTGGAATATCTCGCGGCTCGACAATTCGTTCCAGCTCTCCGGTGTGATGATGCTCGACTCGACGGTGGACAGCGACGCCGAAGCCGAGCGCATCGTGCGGCTCGCCGAGCAGAAGTTCGCGGGCAAGCCCGGACAGGTGATGTTCGTTATCCGCGACGGCGGCGAGGAGAACGACAATTCGCGTTTCATCCCCATCGCATCGCAGAACGAGGGCGACTGGCAGGCGTTGCACGAGCAGGCCGTGTCGGATATCGTCGTGGCCCATTCGTGGTTCCGCACGTTGAGCGGTCTGGACTATGCCGGAGGTTTCAGTGCCGAACGAATCCTGCACGAATACGAGGTGGCGCTCAATACGGTGATCCTGGCCGAACAGGCCGAGCTCGTGGAGCCCATCCGCGGGGCGATCGGCGCCGTACTGGGGCTCGACGCTTCGTCGCTCGAAGTCGTCAACCGTCCGCCGACGCGTTCGAAACCTATTTACATGAAGGTCTGGGAGGCTCGCAAAGCCGACGGCCTGGATTTCGACCCCGACGATCCGAAGCAGCAGGCTTTTCTTTCGGAGATTACCAAATACAATATCCGGAGCATCGAGTAATTCAGAATTTAGGCGTGCTTTGTGCGGCTTTTGCGAGTCGTAGCCTGCGGGGCGAGCCCGGCCAAGAGCCGGGTATTATGGGGAAATGGCAGCGAATTTTGCTTCTTGCCGTCATCTGTCCCCGGACTAAGGCGAGCCTCCGCCCGGGGGAGGCTACGGCTCGCGCGATCCTGTGGATCGCATATTGTCGCAAAGAAAAGAATCGCCCGAGCGATTCATCACCATCGAAACCATCCTTATGAAAACATTGATAGCAACCCATCGGGCCCAGGAACTCGCCTTCGCCAGAGGCGAATACCTGCCGCCCGAGACCCTCGCGCCCGGCGATGTCGCCGCGGCCGAGCAGCGTCATATCCTCCCCGTCGTGGGGCGGGCGCTCTACGAAAAGATGCTCGACGGAGCCTACGGGGAATTCGTCGCAGAGTACCTGGAGGTCCCCGTGGCGCTCTTCGCGCGTCTGGCGGTTCAATCGGGGCTCGACGTCCGTACGGGACGCCGCGGAACGACAGCGCCCAAATCCTCCTGCTCGCAACCGGCCGACGCTGCGGCGCTGCGGCGATTGCGGAACTCGCTGCGCATGCGAGCCCGTGCGCTCCTGCGCCGCGCTTCGGAGTACCTGGTCGCCCACCGCGACGAATTTCCCGAATACGATCCCGCACGGGATATCTGCAACCGTTGCACGACCGATGGAAACCTGGTACAGACTCGTTAGCGGTGCGGCGGCGAGCCTCGCCGCGCTGTTCGCCCCGATCGGGCCGCTCGTCGCCACGACGCTGCTATTCATCGCCGTGGATTTTCTTTCGGGAGTCGCTGCCGACCGTGCGACGGCGTGCCGCGATCGAAGGAAATGGTATTTCGAAAGCCGCAAGGCGTGGCGCACGGTGGTGAAGGCCGCATTGGCGGTGACGATGATCGCCATGGCATGGCTGCTGGACTGCTGCGTGCTGGATTTTCTGGAGCTCCGCTCGGCGAAACTGCTGGCGGGCTTCGCCTGCGGTGTGGAGCTGTGGTCGTTCCTTGAAAATGCGGCTCAGCTGTCCGATGCCCCGCTTTTCGGCTGGTTGCGGCGCTACGTACACCGCAGAATCCGGGAGGAGGTGGGCGATGAGTAGGGGACTGCGGAACTGCAATCCCGGCAATATCCGCCTCTCCGGGGTGCGTTACAAAGGCGAGGTACGGCCCTCGCGCGATCCCGAATTCCGGCAGTTCGAAACCATGGCCTGGGGCTATCGGGCGATCTTCGTGCTGTTGGACACCTACCGCCTGCGGCACGGACTGCGCACGATCGCCGAGATGATCGCGCGCTGGGCACCGCCCTCGGAAAACCGCACGCAGAGCTATATCCGTGCCGTATGCGAACGCACGGGCATCGGCCCTGCGGAGCCGATCGATACGCGCAGTGCCGCGACGATGATCCCCCTCGCGGCCGCCATTTCGCGGGTCGAGAACGGCCGGGATGCGGAAATGCGCGACGTCGAGCAGGGGTGGGCGTTGTTCGTGGGCTGAATGATATATACGATTTTATACTGTCTTCGGCCTTTCGACTGTGGTTTCACTTTAGACGGCTGAAATCTCGCGGCCTTTGGCCGCGTTTATAAATCTGACCCCCCCCCACCTCAGGCAGGGGCTTCGGGTGCAAGCAGCGAGGTTTTCGGTTTTTGAGTTCGGTTCAATCGCATATGGTTGCTGAATTTCGTATATTTGCGTCCGAATAGATTATCGAAAGTCGTGAAACTCGTCCGTTTGTCCTCCCGCCTGGAACGCATGCCGATGCTGCGGGCCTTGGTGCCCTTCGCGGCGGGCATCGTCGTCGGGGAGTATTACGATCTTCCGGTGTGGTTTCTGGCACTCTCTTTCGTCCTGACGGGCGCGGTGGCTCTGCTGCTGCGCTCGTCGGCGTGTATGGCGGCGATGCTCTTTGCGGCGGGGTTCGGCGCTGCGGAACTGCGCACGGAGCACCCGACCGTGCCGCTCGATGCGGCGACGGTTTTCGAAATCGTCGTGTCCGACTTCCCTGCGGAGCGGGGTGCGTACCGCACGGTCGAAGGAAGGGTCGAAGCGTGGCGCGATCCTCGGGACGGAGGCTGGTACGCCTCGGGCGACCGCATCGTCGTGCGGGCCGATTCGTTAACACCGCTGGCAGTGGGTGAACGGATCTGCTGCCGGGGCCGCATCCGTCCTTTGCGCGGCGGTTCGGAGAGTTACCGGCGGCTGATGCGCAGCCGCGGATATGTCGGGTCGCTGTATCTGACCGAAAAGACGATCCTCGAACGCCGTGCCGAGAAGCCCGGAGGATTGCATGTCGCTGCGGTCGGCCGTTTGCGACGGCTGGGACTGAGCCCCGCGGCCGATGCGCTGGTTCGGGCCATGACCGCCGGAGACCGGAGCGCCGTAAGCATCCGGCAGCGGGAGGCGTTTTCGCGCAGCGGGTTGTCGCACCTGCTGGCCGTATCGGGGCTGCATACGGGGATCGTCTTCCTGGCGATCAACCTGCTGTTGTGGTGGATGCCCTTGCTGCGGCGCGGACACCTGCTGCGCAACCTCGTGGCGACGGTCGTCGTATGGTGCTTCGTCGCCGCGGCGGGATTTCCGCCGAGCGCCGTGCGGGCGGGCGTGATGTGCATGCTGCTGCAACTGGCCCTGGCCTCGTCGTCGGAGTATTCGGCGCTCAATGCCTTGGCTGCCGCGGCGTTCGGCATGCTGCTGTGGAATCCGGCGTGGGCGGGCGACGTGAGTTTCCGCCTCTCGTTCGCAGCCGTCGCGGGAATTCTCGCCTGGGGCGTGCCGCTCTGCCGCCGCTGCCGCACGGGACTGCGTTTGCCCGATATGGCGATCGGGGCTTATCTGGTCGGCTTGACCGCCACTGTGGCGACGGCGCCGCTCGTCGCCCATACGTTCGGCATCCTGCCCGTCGCCGGGCTGGCGATCAACCCCGCGGCGATCGTTCTGGCCGGTGCTGCGGTCGTATGCGGCGCCGTGTGGACGGTGGTGCCGATCGAGGCGCTGCGTCCCGGGTTCGCATACGTCGCGGAACATGCCGCCGAGGGGATCGACCTTTTGGCCCGCGCGGTGGCCGATCTGCCCGGAGGTGCGGTCGAGTGGCACCCTTCGGGTACGACGACGGCGGGCATCTACCTCTTTTTCGTCGTCGCGACCCTCGCGGCGTGGAGCGTGGAGCCGAAAAAAAGCGTAACTTTGTCGTCGTGATGACACCCGAAGAATATACGCTGCTCCTTACGGACGAGGTGCGCCGCGCGATCGCTGCGGCCCGCGGCCGCGATCCGCTCGATGTGGCGCTGGATCGTCGCATACCCCACGCGCGGACGGTCGCCACGCAGGTCAAATACCTCGCGCGGGCAGCCTCGAAACTCCCCTCCTATGCCGCTGCGGAGTGTATCCTTCCGCCGCGGGCTTTCGAACAGGCGTCGAGCGAGGCGTGCGCCGCGCACAAGACCATCCGTGGCGATGCGGTGCTGGACCTCACGTGCGGCCTGGGAGTCGATTCGCTGGCGCTGAGCCGCCGTTTCGGCCGGGTCGTGGCGCTCGAACGCAACGAGGTGCTGGCCGCCGTCGCGCGCGAGAACTTCGCGCGGCTCGGGGTATCCAATATCGAAGTGGTCGCCGCTTCGGCCGAAGCGTATCTGGAACGCTGCACGGCGCATTTCGACTGGGTGTATGCCGATCCCGACCGCCGTGCGGACGACGGCCGCAAACTGGTGCGGCTGGAGGATTGTTCGCCCGACGTACTCGCACTCTTGCCGCGCATCCGGCAGATTTCCGACGGCCTGTGCCTCAAGAACTCGCCGTTGTTCGATGTCGACGAGGCGCTGCGGCTTTTCCCCTCGGCCCGCGTCGAGGTGGTGTCGCTGGGCGGCGAGTGCAAGGAGGTGATGATCTACGACGACGGTGCGGGACCTTCGGTTACGGCTACGGCCCTCGGACGGGGCAGTTTCACGGCCGTGCCGGGGACGTTCGACGGTGCGGCGCCGGAGGTGTTCGATGCGGCGCGCTACGGCTGGATCGTGCTGCCCGACGTGGCGTTGCAGAAGGCTCGCCTGGTGCGTCGCTGCTTCGCCGGGCGGGCCGACGTGTGGAGCGAAAACGGCGTGGCGTTCTGTACCGCGGAGCCGGGCGGGACAGAACCCGTATTGGGCCGTGTCTTCGCCGTCGAGCGGATCGAATCCTACGATCCGCGGTGGCTCAAACGCGAATTGAAGGGACACGGTGCCGAAATCTTCCTGCGCGACTTCCCGGTTGCGCAGGCGGAGTTGCTGCGTCGCCTGGGGCTGCATCCGGGGTGCGATGTCCGTCTGCTTTTCACGCGCGTCGGCCGGGAATGTCTGACCGTGCGGCTGCGGTAGCGCGTACGAGCGTCGCGCGCATCGGCCGCATCGTCGCTACCCGATCGGGTCGAGCGCGCCGGTCACGGAATCCATGATATAACCTTTGACCACGACGTCCTTCGGGACGAGCGGATGGTTGCGCACCAGATCGACGGTTTCGAGGATCGCCGCGTGTGTGTCGTCGAATCCGTGCAGCCAGCTGTCGAGGTCGATGCCGCAATGTTTCATCAACGTAATATGTTGGTCGGGAATGCCGCGCTCGCGCATGGCGTGCTGCATCTCGGCACTGTCCATCCCCTGCACGCCGCACCCGGTGTGGCCGACGATCATCACCTCCTGAACGCCCAGTTCGTAGATGGCGACCAACAGGCTGCGCACCGTACTGTCGAACGGATTGGTGATCGTCGCTCCGGCGTTCTTGATGATCTTCACGTCGCCGTTGCGGAATCCGAGCGCCGCGGGGAGCAGCTCGACCAGCCGCGTATCCATGCAGGTGACGATGGCGATGCGTTTGTTGGGGTATTTGTCCGTGATGAAGCGTTCGTAGCCCTTCTCGGCTACGAAACGGCGGTTGAATGCGAGAATCTCGTCGATCATGGTCGGAATGTTTTTCAGGATACAAAGATAGGCAATCTTTCGTTCCGATGATCGCCCCGCGGCGATTTGCAGCGGCGCGGAGTTTGTGTTACCTTTGCGGAAAACGACCGTGACCATGCGATTCATTCCTTTCCGTACGCCCGAAGACCGGGGCTGGGACGAGGCCATGCGGCTCTATCTCGCGGCCTTCCCCGCCAAGGAGCGCCGCACGCCGCAACAACATCTGCTCGCCCTCGGCGACCCGCTGTTCGAAGCCGACGGCATATGGCTCGACGACCGTTTCGCGGGCATACTTTACCACTGGGAGTGCGGCGACAGCCGTTACATCGAGCATCTGGCCGTAGCGCCCGAGCTGCGGAACCGGCACCTCGGGGCGCGAATCCTCGCCGCTTTCTGCCCGGGACGCCGGGTGATTCTGGAGATCGAGCCGCCCGAAGCGGGGATGGCGGCCCGACGGCTCGGCTTCTACGAGCGTGCGGGATTCGTGCGCAATCCGCAACGCTACGTCCATCCCTCCTATTCGCGGCCGTTCGAGGCGCATCCCTTGGTCCTGATGAGCTATCCCGATGCGCTGACGAACGAAGAAGTCCGCGAATTCGCGGACTTCATGCGGGAAAAAGTGCTTCGTTATTCGGACCACGAAGGGGTCATACCGTCATTATTACCGTAAGCGACAACACCGAAATCACGGCCCACAGTACTACGCCGAGCATCAGCGGCCGTACGCCTACCGTGCGGATCACGCCGGCCGACAGTCCGCCGCCGATCAGGAACAGCGTGGCGGACAATCCTCCGCGCGACAGCAGTGCGATGCCGTGCGACAGCCATGCCGGCAGTTCGACGTAAGTATTCACCAGCATCGCCGCGACGAACCAGCCGATGAACCACGGGATGCGGATTTTCGCTCCTTTGCAGCGGAAAAAGAGCATCGAGACCAGCGACAGCGGGATGATCCACAGCGCACGGGTGAGTTTCACAGTCGTGGCGACCGTCAAAGCCTCCTCGCCGTAAGCGGCACCGGCCCCGACGACCGACGAGGTGTCGTGGATGGCGATTGCGGCCCAGGTCCCGAATTGGACCTGCGACAGCCCGAGCCAGCGGCCGACGGGCGGGAAGACGAACAACGCCACGGCGTTGAGCACGAAGATCGTGGCAAGGGAGAGCGAGGTTTCGTTTTCGTCGGAGTCGATCACGGGAGCCACCGCAGCGATCGCGCTGCCGCCGCAGATCGCCGTGCCCGCCGAGATGAGGTAGGCGCCCTTGCGGCTCACCTTCAAGACCCGGCCGAGCAGCACGCCGGCGATCATCACCGTAATGACCGAAACGATCGTGAAAAGCATTCCGTCGCGTCCTGCGGCCAGCGAGGCGTGGAAATTCATGCCGAAGCCCAGTCCCACGACGCAATACTGGAGCATCTGTTTGGAGAGCGACCGGCTCTGCTGCGGAAAGGGGTTGCCGAGCGTCAGTGCGAAAAGGATTCCCGCGAAGAGCGACACGGCGGGCGAACAGAAGAACGCCGCCGCGAAAAGCAGCCCGAACGCCGCCTTTTTCGCGACGGCTGGGTCGTTGAAATGCATCGTCATATTTTTATCCGTAAAAATCGAATATCCAGAGACGCCGATTCGTGCCGGCCGTCTATCCGAGCAACCCCTCCTCGGCGAATTCGCGCACGGCACGCACGTAGCGGTCGATGGTCTGCTGCATCGTGTCGTAGGATTTGCCCCCGGCGGCATTGTGGTGACCGCCGCCGTTGAAGTAACGGCGGGCGAAAAGGTTGACGTCGACATCGCCGCGCGAACGCAGCGACACGCGGATGAACTTGCGGTGGGCCAGGAACATGGCCGACATCTTCACCTTCTTGATCGTCAGCGCGTAGTTGACGAATCCCTCGCTGTCGCCCTGCTGGAACTGGAAACGGCGCATCTCGCTTTCGAGCAGCGACATGTAGGCCACCGTACCGTCCTCGATGAGTTCCATCTTGCGGTTGATGGCGTAGCCGAACAACCGGGCGCGGCCTTCGGTATAGGCGTTGTAGACGCTGTTGTGGATGGCCGGGATCGAGATTCCCCGCTCGACGAGCACCGCGACGGCGCGGAACAGTTCGGGAGTCAGGTAGGAGAAAGCGAAATTGCCCGTGTCGGTCATCATGCCGACATAGAGCGCTTCGGCCATGCGGCGCGTGATGGCATCGGTGCCGCACAGCGCTTCGATGATCGAATAGACGACGAAGCAGGTCGAGGACTCCTCCGGGTAGGAGAACATCAGGTCGAAACCGGGTGCGGGGGCCAGGTGATGGTCGATCAGCACGCGTACGGCCGAGGTGTTCCGCTCGATGGTTTCGCTGAGGATTTCGAGCCGCGATACGGCGTTGAAGTCGAGACAGAAGATGGTGTCGGCCGCCTCGATGGCCCGTTCGGCCCGGCGCTCGGTGTCGGTTTTGAAAATCACCACTTCCTCGATACCGGGCATCCAGTCGAGGAAATAGGGGTATTTGTTGGGAACCACGCACGTCACCGAATGCCCCATGTTGCGCAGGATCGCGGCCCATGCCAACGACGAACCTACGGCGTCGCCGTCGGGATTGGTGTGCGCCACGATGACGATATTGCGTCCGGGCTGCGCGAGCAGGTCGCGGAGTTTGGTGATCTGTTCTTCGGTGATCTTCATGTTTCGCCTGTTTAATGGAGACAAAGATACGAATAAGCGAGTGCAATGGCAAATTTATTTGGCAATTGCCGAGCGGGAGTATCTTCGGCGCAGCCAATGTACGAATAAGCGAGTGCAAAAGCAAGTTTACTTGCATTTTGCCGAGCGGGAGTATCTTCGGCCGCGTCTTAGATACGAATAAGCCGAGTACGAAACCAAATTTATTCGTATCTTTGACGCCATGAAGATAACCCGCAAACAAACCATCGGAGAAAACCTGCTCTACTTTATGGTCTGGCTGGCCATCATCCTGGTGCCGGTGCTCAACTCGCAGATGATGGCCGAATTGCACGTCAATCTGGAGAACGTATTGATCGCCTGGCGGCAGATCGCGCCTTATCTGGTCATCTTCATCATCCACAATACGATACTCGCACCGCGCTACATGCTGCGCCGCAAGTACAAGAAATACCTGGCGTGCGACCTGGTGCTGATCGTCTCGGTCTTCTGGATGGTGGACCTCTACGAAGGACAGTTCGCCGAACAGCTGCTCGGTCATGCCGATTCCGAGACGCTGGAAAGCGGCCGTCGCATATCGTTCTCCAACCTGGACATGTATTGGAACGTCGTGCTGGGATTCTTCATGACGGGGGCCAATACGGGTATCAAGCTGATATACCAGTCGATGCGCGACGAACAGGTCATGGAGGCGCTCAAACGGCAGAATCTCCAGGCCGAGATGGATTATCTGAAATACCAGATCAATCCGCACTTCTTCATGAATACGCTCAACAACATCCACGCCTTGATCGATATCGATACCGAATCGGCCAAAAACGCCGTGATCGAGCTCTCGAAGATGATGCGTTACGTGCTCTACGACTCGGGACGGGAGATCATATCGCTCAACCGCGACATGCTGTTCCTGAAGAACTATATCGAGTTGATGCGCATCCGCTATACGGACGACGTCGATATCCGCGTGGAATATCCTTCGGGGCTTCCCGAGTCGGTATCGATTCCGCCGCTGCTGTTGATCGTCTTCGTGGAGAACGCCTTCAAACACGGCGTGAGCTACAACCGTCCGTCGTTCATCCGCCTGCGGGTCGAATATGCCGACGGCACGGTCACCGGAACGATCGTCAACAGCCGTCATGCCAAGACGGGCCGCCATGCCGCAGGCATCGGTCTGGAGAATGTCCGCAAACGTCTGGCGTTGATCTACGGCGAGAAAAACTACACGCTCGATATCCGCGAAGAGCCCGATACCTACACCGTGAAACTCGTAATACCTACGCTCCATGCTTAAATGTGTCGCCATCGACGACGAGCCCCTCGCGCTGCGTCAGTTGACTGCCTATATCGCCAAAATCCCCTACCTGGAACTCGTGGCTACGTGCCGCGACGCGCTCGAAGCGCAACAGCTGCTTTCGCGCCGGGCCGTGGACCTGATCTTCGTGGATATCAACATGCCCGACCTGAGCGGTGTGGACTTCGTGCGTTCGCTCGTCGACCGTCCGATGGTGATCTTCACCACCGCCTACTCGGAATACGCCGTCGAAGGGTTCAAACTCGATGCGGTGGATTATCTGCTCAAACCCTTCGGATTCGCCGATTTCAGCCGCTCGGCCGCCAAGGCCTACTCGCTCTACGAATTGCGCCACAACCAGCGCCCGGCCCCCGAGGCGGAGTCCGAAGCGGTGCCCAAAGACAAGGAGTATCTTTCGGTGAAGGCCGATTACAAGGTTTCGCTCGTGCGAATCGCGGATATCGTCTACCTGGAGAGCGAGGGCGAGTACGTGCGACTGCACCTGGCCGACGGCTCGACCATCACGACGCTGTTTCGGCTCAAGAACATGGAGACGACCCTCCCGGCCGAGCAGTTCATGCGCGTGCACCGTTCGTATATCGTCAACCTGCGGTGCATCAAATCCTACGTCCGCGGTCGTATTTTCCTGAGCGATACGGAGTACGTGCCGATCGGCGAGATGTACAAGGAGGCTTTCCAGCGCTATATCGACACGAATTTCAAGAATATTTGATCGTCTCGGTCTGCCCATTCGCTGTGGGACGGCCTTTGCAATTTTGACCCACGTTCCCTCGAAGGGGCTATCGGAGATCGGGGAAGCCGCTTAAGGGGGTGTAGCGCGTGCCGTCGTATTCGTAGCAGTAGTGTTTCATCCCGTTGGTGAGGACGATATACCGGGCTCCGAGCACGGAGTTGTAACGCACGGCCTGTGCCAGGGCCTTTTCGCCGATCGGAATGTCGGGGGCTTTGCATTCGGCGAGCAGCAGCGGTGCGGCGTGCCGGTCGACCACCACTACGTCGGCCCGCTGGGGCTGCCCGTTGAGCGCTACGGCATACTCCTCGACGATGCGCGTGGGCTGCACGCCGCAGCGGGTCGTCAGATAGGCCGTCAAGTGCTGGCGCACCCACTCCTCGGGGGTGAGCACCAGGTAAGAGCCCCGCAGTGCGTCCCACACTTCGACGCTCTCCCCGCGGCGGCGGGCCCGCAGGCGGATGGCAGGGAAATTGAGTTTGGGCAGGGTGGTCATTGCGAAAAAACGGTTATATACGTACTTTATCCTTGTCGGTGTCTGGCCGCTCCGCCGAAAGCGGAATTTTCGGGGGCAGTCGTCAGTCCCCCGCATTTGGCGCTCCTCTCCGCCGGGCGATGGGGCCGAAAAATACCTTGAGGATAAAATTAAGGGTAACTATATACAACCTTACACCTCACCGGTTTTTCGCACGTCGACGCGCTTAGGATTCTTGTTGTCTCGCGGCCCTTGGCCGCGTTTACAAATCTGACCCACCCCTAAATCCCCTCCGAGGAGGGGATTTTAACATGCGACCTGCAAAGTAATTGGGCTTTAGGGCAGGCTTCGTGTAAAATTGTATGTAGTTGCCAAATTATGTAAATTGCCGAAGAAAAATTCGTACCTTTTCTATGCAAAGTTACTACAAAAAAGTGAAATGCGGAAAGATATAGTGATAGAATTG
>CANPHE010000012.1 GCA_947573795.1 uncultured Alistipes sp.
GTGGAAAGGTTAAAGGGAAAGATTTTAGGCGAAGAATCATCTTCGGCGGTTAGGGGGCACCCGCAGATGCAATGCCATAGGCGTTGAACTTGCCCTGAAGGTGGTTTTGCGAGGTCGGGCCTGCCGTAGAGCGTTTAAAGCAGCTCGTAGTCCCGCGGTGGAGTGCACGACTCGAAGAACCGCAGTCTGCAATACTCCGCACTTCGATGTTAGAGCCAAGGTATTCATAAAAAACGCCCGGAATATTCCGGGCGTCGCACACAAGCCGTAATGATTCGTAATTTGTGTGCTGGAGTTGCGTCACCAGGTCTTTCTTGAATTCTTCACGCTCTTTTCGTTTTGCTGTTAAATCCTGGAACAAAGATACGAAAATTCCCCCCCCCACAAATTTTGAACCCTAATTAGCCTGAATATTTGATATTTACGACCGTATGGCATACTGTTTGCCCGAAAACGGGCCGGCTAAGACCGATTTCTCGATGCAAAATTGCAAGAAAAACTGCGATGAAGTTTGGTGCCGGTCGGACAATTGGGGGACATGTCGAACGATACTTTTTGAAGCCGCTATTTCTCGATTTTCAAGGTGAATCCGCCTCCGGGTGCGAGCTTGATCTTTAGAGGCTCCGAATTGCTCACCCGAATCGTTTCCCGTTTGTAGTCCGAGGCTTTTCGGTCTGCATTGATGCCGTCGCGGAACAATTCGGCGTCATACGTGCCGTCGAGGAACGAAAGGTCTACGGCGATCTCGCGTGGCGTCCAGTCCGTAATGCCGCCGATATACCATGTCGACCCTTTGCGACGAGCTGTGATGATGTATTCGCCCATGCGTCCGTCGAGAATCCGCGTTTCATCCCACACCGTCGGAATGTCGACAATGAATTTCGTACATTCGGGTTCTTTCAGATAGTTGGTCGGGGTGTCGCAGAGCATGTTGAGCGGTGAATCCAGCACGACATACAACGCCAGCTGGTGGCAGCGCGTACCTTGGCTCATCGGTTCCGAATAACAGGGGTAGTAGTTGCCTTGCGAGGCATTTCGCATGGCCCCCGGCGTGTAATCCATCGGTCCGGCTACCTGGCGGATGAAGGGAATTTGTACGTCGTATTTTATCTGATCCACCGATGCGGGAGCCCATTTCATCTGTTCCAGGCCGTATACGCCTTCGAAATTCAAAACATTGGGCCACGTACGGTTCAAACCCGCCGGTTTGTGCGTGCCGTGAAGGTCCAGTATGAGGCGGTATTTGGCGGTCATCGCGGCTGCACGGTGGTTGAAGTCGGTCATCATTTGGTCGTCGCGGTCCATGAAATCGACCTTGAAGCCTTTGACACCCATCTCCGAATAGTGTTTGCAAACCGCCTCCATGTCGCGATCGAAATTCAGGCAGGTGGCCCAAAGGATGATTCCGACATTTTTCGCTGTGGCATATTCCACGATTCCGCGCATGTCGATTTCCGGAACCACCTGCATCAGATCGGCCTGTTCCTTCACCGTCCAGCCGTCGTCGAGGATTACATATTCGATTCCCTTTTCTGCGGCGAAGTCGATGTAATATTTGTAGGTCTCGGTGTTGATCCCTGCGCGGAAATCCACGCCCGAAAGATTCCAATCGTTCCACCAATCCCAAGATACCTTCCCGGGCTTGATCCACGAAGTATCGTCCAATTGAGAAGGTTCCGCGAGCAGGTAGCTCAGATCGCTGGAGGCTATTGACGTATCGGTTCCCACTACGGCTATGCGCCAGGGGAATGCCCGGGGGCCGTCGATCTGTGCGATGTGTGTCTCGCGTCCCCGTATGGGCTTTTGAATGGTGTGACGACCGGCATCCTTGGGGCGGGGCGCGAAACGGCCCTTTAGGTGACAGCCTCCGTCTTCGTTCAGGAGGAACATGCCCGGGTAATCGTTCAGATCGCTTTCCGTGATACAGAGCTTCATGCCGTCGCCGAGGTCGACCATCAACGGTAAAAAGGCCAGTCGTCCGGGATTCAGCTCCGAGAGGCGTGCGGTCGTATAGATATTTTCGAACGAAGTGCGGAATTGTTTTTCGAAGTCACCGTCGCAGCCGAGCATCACATAAGGAACTGTCGTCGTATAATCCGCAGGAAAACGATATTCAGCCTGTTCGTTCTCGATTTCGAACGGTACTTTTTCCGTCGTGGCGAATCGATAGGCGATGCCGTCGTCGTAAGCCCGGAATTCCACCGACCAATTGCCTCGCATTTTCAATATAAGGCCGTTGTAGCGGTCGAGTACCTCGGACGAACGATAAAACGGCGAGGGGATCGTGGTATCGACAGACGTTCGCTGGGATTTTTGGATGCGGGCGGCAGGGCCCCATTCCCGTCCATCGGTCAACTTCAGCGACAGCGGAGAAGATTCCAGCAACGTTCGACCGTCGAATACGATGTCGTAGGTCAGCTGTTCGCCCGCCGTGACGGTCGTTGTCAGACGTCCGTCCGGTGATGAAAGCGTGTAGCTTTTCTGTGCCCGTGTCGTCGCAGCACTGAGTATCGCCAGTGCCAGGATCAGTAGTTTTTTCATCGGTTTTTGTTTAAGGTGTCACAATTTCGCTTGTCGATACGGGAAACAGGGGGCTCGTCCAACACCGCATCAAAGATCGCATCGTAAAGGTACGTCTATTTCTTGTTGAAGAAATTCATCGTCATGGCGCATCCGACGGCGGCGAACGATTTCACGGCATCGCCGAAGACCTTCAAACGTGCGGGTAACGCTTCGCGCTCCTCGGCGGTCCACTCGCCCAACACATAGTCAACCTGGTGACCTTTCGGGAAATCGCCGCCCACGCCGAAACGCATGCGGGCGAATTCTTCCGTGCCTAATAGTTCCGCGATACTTTTCAAACCGTTATGGCCTCCGGCACTACCCTTCTGGCGCATGCGCAGCGTGCCGAACGGCAGAGCGATATCGTCCGAGATGACCAGCAGGTTCTCCGGAGCGATCTTCTCGGCATCCATCCAGTAGCGTACGGCCTTGCCCGAAAGGTTCATATAGGTCGAGGGCTTGAGCAATATAAGCGTACGCCCCTTATGCTTCATCTCCGCCACGTCGCCGTAACGTACGGTCGTAAAAACAGCATTGGACGCCTCTGCAAGGGCGTCCAACACTTTGAAACCGATGTTGTGACGGGTTTCGGCATATTCGGCACCGATGTTACCCAATCCAACAATAAGGTATTTCATATATTACCGTTATTTTCCGGCAGCTTCGGCACCGCGCGACGCACGCGTTACGCGAACGGCGCAGACGGCCGTCGTAGCCGGCGTCACGAACTTCAGGTTTTCGAACTTCAGGTCGCCTACGAAGATGGTCTTGCCGACACCCAGCGGGGTAACGTCTACGACGATCTCGTCGGGAAGGTTCTCGACCAGGGCGCTCACGACGAGCTTGCGGGCCGACAGAGCCAACTTACCGCCGACCTTCACGCCTTCGGCATTACCGGTCAGACGTACCGGAATGGCGATCGATACGGGTTTGCCCTCGGCGATGCGGTAGAAATCCACGTGGAGAATCTCCTCGCGAACGGGGTGGAACTGAGCTTCGCGCATCACGGCCTGCTCCTTCTTGCCGTCGAAATCGAACTCGACGATATAGGAGTTGGGCGTGTAGATCAGGGGTTTGATCTCGCGGGGGTCTACCGAGAAGGAGACCGTTTCGCCGTTGCCGCACAATACGCAGGGAACCAGACCCTCGCGACGTACCGCCTTGGCTGCTTTCTTGCCGAAATCCGCACGGGTTACGGCTTTGACTGCAATGGTTTTCATGTTTTTGTATGTTTTAATGTTACCTTCGGCGGTTCTCAACGCGATCTTCCGGGAGTCGCATCCCACATCCGCCTGCTTTGCGGCACAAAGATAGGGCAATTTCCCGAAATCGGAAAGCCGGAGCCCGAAAATCTTCCGGAAAAAGTCGGAAATCGAACGACTTGCTTCGGAACGTCGCGGCGAACGGTTCTCCACGGATCGTTTCGCGGCGCAACCTGCGGGCCGGAACGCCGCAGAGCGGACGCCTTATCGCCTCCGAGTCGTCAGATAATAGCCGGCGATTATGCCGCTCGTCATACACTCGGACAACGGCATGGCGAGCCAGATGCCGTCGGTTCCGATCGCCCGGGGCAGCAGCAGAAAACTCGGTACGAGCAGCAGGGCACCCCGGAGCAATGCGAACACAGTGGCGGGCCGTACGCGTTCGAGGCTTTGGTAATAGCCGATAACGGTCAGATTCGCCACGAAGCAGACGAATCCCAAGGCGAAAAGCGGGAATCCGGCCGTGGCGATCTGCGCCGCAGCGTCCCGGGACTCGACGAAAAGCCCGACGAGCGTTTCCGGGAAACAGACGAAGGCTGCGGTGACCGTCAGACCGCACGCTACGGCCGTTAAGAGTGCGATCCGCTGTGCCTGGGCGACCCGGTCCGGACGGGCAGCGCCGAAATTGTAGCTGATGATCGGCTGGGCCGACTGAGCGATGGCGTTGCCGATCATGAAAACGAACGGCGCATAGTAACAGGCGATGCCGAACGCTCCGACGCCCGCATCTCCGAGGTAGTGCATGAAAACCTGGTTCCCCGTGAACATAAGCACCGCCATCGTAATCTCCCCCAGGAACGCCGAGGAGCCGATTCGGCATTGATAACCGATGTTGCGCAGCGAAAGGCGCAGGCTTTTGCCGCTCATCTTGAGCGGATACAGGCGCAGCGTCCGGGCCCGAAAAAGCAGGTAGCCGATGACGATCAATCCGCCGATCGCCACGCTGAGCGACGTAGCGAACGCCGCTCCCATCACACCCCATCCTAAGGGGAAGATGAACAACCAATCGAGCCCGAGGTTGACGAGGGCCGATACGACGCTGCACCACATGGCCAGCCGGGGCGCTCCGTCGAGACGGATGACGAAAAGCCCGACGGCGATCCACAATTCGAGAACGAGCGACGGAACGAACCACACGAGATAATCGACGACCTGCGGAAGCAGATGTTCCGAGGAGCCCAGCACGCGTGCGGCAGCCTCGGGGAATCCGAGGATCGCGATCGAGGGCAGCAATCCCATGCAGGTCACGAAAATCAGCGATTGCGTGACGTTGAGCCGTGCGGCTTTGATTTTGTTTTGGGAGAGGTGGATCGAGGCGACGACCGAACAGCCTACGCCCGCCATAAGCCCCAGGCCCATGAAGACCATCAGCAGCGGAATGCAGATATTGATGGCCGCAATGCCGTCGCTGCCGACGCCGTGGCCTACGAATATTCCGTCGGCGACCGTCACGGCCGACATGCTGAGCATACCCAGCAGCGTGGGGATGAAATACTTGCGAAAGAGGGTCGCCACCCGAAGCGTTCCCAGATCGATTGCGTCGCGTTGCATAAATCTTTGGTTTTACGAATACAAAAAAGGCCGGATAAGCGATTGGTTCTACCCAGTCATCTTATCCGGCTTATCTTCGCCCTCCGATGAGGATTACAAAACTCGGTTGTCTTCCGACACGGCAAAGGTAGTCGAAAAAACTCGAATTGCAAAAAATTTCGAAGGATTGCCGCTCGGCCTGCCCGGTCGTGCCGCTCTCGAACGGCCGCGGTTCTACACCTCGTCGTCGTAGAAAATGCCCTCCATCAGGTCGTCCAGCTCGCGGCGCTCCTTTTTCGTCGGACGTCCCGTGCCGCGCTCGCGGAAGACGAAGACCGTTTCGCGCGGTGCGACGAGCTTGTCCAGCTCCTCCTGCGGGGTGGTGTCGAGGCAGTAGAGCGGTACGTTCTTGGCCGGCTGACGGCTCGATACCAGGTCGACCACCTTATAGGAATAGGTCACCAGCTGACGCCGCACGGCGATGCGGTCGCCGATCTTCACCTCGCGCGAAGGCTTGGCATAGGCATCGTTGACCGTCACTTTGTTGTTGCGGACCGCGTCCGCGGCATCGCTGCGGGTCTTGAAGATCCGCACGGCCCAAAGATATTTGTCCAGACGTACTTCCATGACGGGTCAGATTTCGGGCGTTTCCCAGAATTTCAGGTATTTGTCCTCCTTGCGGTGCATCTGCGCATTGGCGCGGGGCGTCTTGTCCTTCTGCCCGCAGAGGTGCAACAGCCCGTGGACCACCACGCGGCGCATCTCCTGCAAGCGGGCGGCGCCGTATTGACGGGCGTTGTCCGCGACGGTCTCCACGTCGATGAAGATATCGCCCGCGACGATGCCCGAGCCTTTGCGATCGCTGTAATCGAACGTAATGACGTCCGTATAGTAATCGTGGCCGAGAAACCGGCGGTTCATCTCCAGCAGGCGCGCTGCCGAACAGAATATGTAGGCGATATCGCCCGCCGTGTATCCTTCGCTGCGGGCGACCTCTTCCAACCAGCGCGCCGTGCGCCGCTTCTCGGGTAGGCGGTAGCTGCAATCGTCGGTGTAGTAACGTATCATCGTATGGGGCTATTTTCGAAAACAGTTCTCGGCGCGCAGTTTCGTCGAGGGATTCGGCGGGTAGATGCCGAAGACGAGTTTGTACTCCGTGTTCATCGTCGCGACGTCCACGGCCGAACCGATGGTACCCAACTGCTGGTTCTTCGCCACCTTCTCTCCCTTCTCGACCGTGACGCCGCCCAGGTTGGCGTAGGAGGTGATGTACTCTCCGTGCGCGACGTAGACGTCGTATTTGTCCGTGATGCGGTTGCGCTTGATCTCCACGACCTTGCCTTCGTAAATCGATATCACCTGCGCACCCCGCGGTCCCGTGATTTCGGCCATGTTCTCCTTGTAGCGCTTCACGCGGCCGCCCACGACGGGGAGCCGCAATCCGGTGGTCTTCGTCGAGAACGAAGCGCCCGTGGTATTGCCTTTGGTGAGTTTGCGTAGCTCGGCGATCGCGGCGTCGAGTTCCCGCTCTTGCGAGAGTTTGCGCTGGAGGGCCGTCTTCTCCTGACGGGATAATTTGCTCAGGTCGGCCCGGGCGTTGCGCGTATCGGTTTCGAGGCGTCGTTTCTGTGCGGCGAGCTTCTGCGTCACCGAATCGAGCGAGTGTTTGCGGTCGCCCAATTCGCGTTTCTCGCGGTCCACCTGTTCGCGCAGGGCGGCGATGTCCTCGATCTTACGCTGACGTGCCGCCGCCATTTCGCGCAGCGAGACGATGCGCCGTGCCGCGTCGCGGAAATCGCGCGCGGCGAAGATATAAGTCAGGTAGTTGTGCTGCCGGTAGTTGCGGTAGGCCTCGCGGACCATCGCGGCGTATTGCGTGCGGGCGCGGTCGAGCGTCGTTTGCAGCCCGCCGGCCACACTGTCCTTGCGGGCGATCTCCTCCCGCAGCAGCCGGGCCTGCTCCTCGGTGCGGTCGAGCAGCTGGGTCCGTGCGTCGAGCTGGCGAGCCAGGCGTCCCACGCGCTGCTCGGTGGCCGAGCGTCCCGTGCGGAGTTTGGCGATCTGCTCCTCCTCGGCTGCGATCTTCTTTTCGAGCGATTCGATCACGCGGCGTTGTTCGGCGATCCGGCGGTCGTTCTGTGCGGCGGCCGGGAGCATGCAGAGCAAGAGCAGCAGGGTCAGCAGGGAGGGTTTCATCGTCGGGTTATTTTTGCGGCGTATCGCGGCGTTCCAGGCGGCGTTCGATCGCTGCGGCGTCGTACCCCTTTTCGAGCGCCTTGCGCCAGTAGACCTCCGCCGGGAAGCGTTCGCCGAGTGCGTCGAGGATATCGCCGTAGTGCACGAGCAATTCGGGGCTCTCCTGCCGGTCGAATGCCACGGCCTGCTGGATCGCGCGTTTGGCTTCGGCGTAACGCTCCAGTTTGTAGAGCGCCCAGGCGTAGGTGTCGAGGTAGGTGGGGTTGTTGTCGGTGAGTTTCACGGCGCGGGACGACATTTCAAACGCCCGTTCGAAATCCGACCGTTCCGACGCCGGATCGATCGTCAGAAAATAGGCGTAGTTGTTGAGCACCATCGGGTTGTCGGGCCAGAAACGCAGGCTGTTGCGGTAGGCCTCGAAGCAGAGCCTCATATCCGACCGTGCGCCGCGCAGATAGCGGGTCCGCATGCGCGGCGGGGTGAGCGAATCTTCGGCCATGGTGCGGATCGCCTCGGCCTCCAGGTGCCAGGCGTCGCCGATGATGCCCCAGATCGAGCCCCGCAGCGAATCGGTGTCGGCATAGCGCAGCGAACGGTTGTAGGCCACGATCGCGTTGCGGTATTTTCCGGCGCGCAGCAGGGCGTTACCTTCGGCCAGGTTGAACGACGCATTGCGCGGGAACCGCTCTTTGGCCAGGGCGATATAGCGCATCACGGAATCGGGACGCTTGAGGTAGCTCTCGATCTCGATCACGGCCTGGTGGAACGACTCGACAGGCGGTTCGTCCCCGAGGTGGAGCTTATAAAGGTCCAGAGCCCGTTCGGTTTCGCCCGAGGCGATCAGATGTCCGGCATAGAGCTCCGTGACGCGAGGATCGTCGGGATAGCGGATCGCCAGCGTCGAGGCCAGGTCGTCCAACTGGGGATAGTAGCGGCGGTAGAACCGGATATCGGAGGTGAACTGCTCGAAACGGCGGATCTTCGCGTCGAGCGGCATTTCATCCAACTCGAAAAGGCGTTTGCTGATGCCGAGCAGCTCGCGGTAGTTCTGTTTCGAGGAGTGGAAATCGGAGAGCGACATCAACGTCTGCATGTCCGCGGGTTCGATCTCCAGGGCCCGCGTAAATTCGACCAGCGCCAGCGAATCCTCGCCCGCGATGCCGTACAGTTCGCCCAGGGCGGTGTGGTGCTGCGCCTCGTAGGGCGCTTCGGCGACCAGTGCGCGGGCTTCGTCGATGGCCTTGTCCGTCTGGTGGGTGCGGACGAGCAGCTGCCGCTTCATGGCGCTCAAGAGCGGAATGCGTCCGAAGCGCAGTTCGGCCGAATCGAGCGTCGCGAGGGCCATGTAGGGGTCGCCCGTCTGTTCGTAGAGGGCCGCCAGGAGCCGGTAGTGGTCCGGTTCGGCGGGGTCTTTCGTCTGGAGGTCGCGGTAGACCTCCAGCGCTTCGCGGTAACGGTCGGCCAGGATCAGCGTTTGGCCCAGGAAGCGGTGGTACCACCGGTTGGTCGTATCGAGCCGATAAGCGCGGCGGGCCAGTGCGACCGCTTCGTCGGGCGTGTCGTAGAGCCCGTTGGAGGCCAGTTCGTAATAGGCCGGGGCATAGGCCGAGTCGCGGCCGATCGCCTCGGCGAACGATTCTCGGGCCCGGGCCGTGTCGCCCGCGATGTGGAGCAGCTTGATCCCCTCGGTGTAGAGGTAGACGCTGCGCAGCGAATCGGGAAACTCGCACGCCTGTTGCGGGTTCTGCCCCGAAACGAAGGCCGAGCCGAACAACAGTGCGAGAAGCGATATCGCTGCGAAACGTTTCATGCCGGAAGGTGTTTAGAGTGCCTGGTCGAACTGGTGGAGGAAGCGCACGTCGTTCTCGAAATAGAGACGCAGGTCCTTCACGCCGTACAGCAGCATGGCGATACGTTCAATACCCATGCCGAAGGCGAATCCGGAGTATTTCTGCGGATCGATGCCGTTCGCCGTCAGGACGTTGGGGTCGACCATACCGCAACCCATGATTTCGAGCCATCCCGTGCCCTTGCAGACGGGGCATCCTTTGCCGCCGCAGAGGTTGCACGACACGTCGACCTCGGCCGACGGCTCGGTGAAGGGGAAATAGGAGGGACGCATGCGGATGGCGGTCTGCTCGCCGAAAATCTCCTTGGCGAAGTAGAGCAACGACTGTTTCATGTCGGCGAACGAGACCCCCTCGTCGATGTAGAGGCCCTCGATCTGGTGGAAGATGCAGTGCGCGCGGTAGGAGATCGCCTCGTTGCGGAAGACGCGGCCGGGGCAGATCACGCGGATGGGCGGTTTCTGACGCTCCATCGTGCGCACCTGGATCGACGAGGTGTGCGTGCGCAGCAGGATATCGGGGTCCTTCTCGACGAAGAAAGTGTCCTGCATGTCGCGCGCAGGGTGCTCGGGCGGAAAGTTCAGGGCCGAGAATACGTGCCAGTCGTCCTCGATCTCGGGACCGTCGGCTACGGTGTAGCCCAGGCGCGAGAAAACTTCGACGATGCGGTTCTTCACGAGCGAGATCGGATGGCGCGAACCGAGCGTCTCGGCCGAGCCGGGGCGGGTCATGTCGTCGGTGGCGGCCGCCGTATCCGCATCGGCGTTCTGCAACTCCTCGCGCAGCGCGTTGATACGCTGCGTGGCCTCGTTCTTGAGGCGGTTGATCTGCTGGCCCAGTTCGCGTTTGAGCTCGGGAGCTACCGTCTTGAACTGCTCCATCAGGGCGTTCAGTTCGCCTTTCTTGCCCAGGATGCGGATGCGGAACTCTTCCAGTTCGGCGCTGCTGCGGGGTGCGAATTCCCCGACAAGTCGGAGGAGTTCGTTGATTTTGTCGGTCATATTTTGTCGGTTTTTCTTTTTTGCCTACTTTTGAAGGGCGTGTTTAACATGCAAAGTTAAGAAAAATGGAGACCATATACAATTTTGTTCCGAATTTTTCCCGTTCGGTCTCGACGGAGCAACGGTGAGGCAGGTCATATGGCAGTAAATTACGGAGATATGTTGCGCAGAATTTTCGTGTGCGTGTTGATGTCGTTCGCGGCAACGACCGTCCGGGCTCAACGGGTGGGCGTGGTGATGAGCGGCGGCGGCGCCAAGGGGCTCTATCACATCGGAGTGCTGGAAGCGCTCGAAGAGTACGGCGTGCCGATCGATTACGTGGCCGGAACGTCGATGGGCTCGATCATCGCCGCGATGTACGCCGCCGGGTACTCCCCGGCCGAGATGCGTGCCATCGTGGCGTCGGGAGCCGTCAAGGATTGGGTGTCGGGACGGATCGATCCCAACGTCTACACCCCTTACTACCGGCAGATCGGCCGCAATCCGGGTTTTCTGAACCTGCGCATCGATCTGCGACGCCCCGAGGGCAAACGCTTCCGCGTGCCGACCAACCTGCTCTCCTCGACGCAGATCGATATGGCGCTCACCGAGCTGTTCGCTCCGGCGACCGCCGCTTCGGGCGGCGACTTCGACCGTCTGATGGTGCCTTTTCTATGCGTCGCGAGCGACATGAACCACCGCCGTCCCGTCGTGCTGCGCCGGGGCGATCTGAGCGAAGCGGTCCGTTCGTCGATGTCGATTCCGCTGGTGTTCAAGCCCATGAAGGTCGATTCGATGCTGCTCTACGACGGCGGCATCTACGACAATTTTCCGTGGAAACCCCTCGACGAGGATTTCCGCCCCGACCTGATCGTCGGTTCGGTCTGTACGTCGGGTAATACGCCTCCCAGCGAGAACAGTTCGCTGATGGACCAGGCCTTCATGCTGGCGATGCTCGAAACGGATTATACGCCGCCCGAGGAGCGGAGCGTGACGATCCGCCGCGCCGTCGCTGCCGGAATGCTCGATTTCGACCAGGCACAGGCCATCATGGATGCGGGTTATGCCGATGCGAAGGAGCGCATGCCCGCGATTCTGGAGAAGATCGGCGAACGCCGCACGGCCGAGGAGTATGCTGCGCGGCGTGCGGAGTTCCGTTCGCGCATGCCCGAACTGGTCTTCGACGATTATCGGATCGACGGACTTTCCGACGCTTCGCTGGCTTATATCCGCGAATTCCTGAATGTCGACCGGCAGACTCCCGGCGTACAGCGTCCGATGCGGATCGGAGAGTTGCGCGACAACATTTTCGGAGTGCTCGCCGAAGGCGATTTCCAGATGGATTTTCCCCGGGTGGTCTACGATTCGGCGCGGGGACGCTATTCGTTCCGGGCGCGTTTCGAAACCCGCTCCGATTTCCGGGTCACCTTCGGCGGAAACGTCTCCTCGACGGCCTTCAACCAGGCCTATATCGGCGTCAACTACCAACGGATCGGCCGCGTCGGGCAGCAGTTGGGGACGGAACTTTACCTGGGCCCCATCTATACGTGGGGATCGGTCGGAGGCCGTACGGATTTCTATTTCCACCAGCCCGTATTCCTGGAGTACGGCTATAACTTCTCGGTACGCAATTATCGCCACGGTTCGTTCGGCAACGTCACCAAGATCGGCAACACGCTGCCCATGAAAAGCAGCGAGAGTTTCGCCACGCTGGCTATCGGCACGCGTTTGACCCACCGCAGCGTGCTGCTTCTGCGCGCCAACGGGGGGCATATCAACTACCATTACGATACGGATGCCCTTTTCACCGACAAAACGGATCATACGCGCTTCTCGTTCGTCGGCGTCAAGGCCGAGGTGGCCCGCAATACGCTCGATAAGTTCCTCTATCCGCGTCGGGGTTCGGACCTTCGGTTCTCGGGCATCTTCATCTGGGGACGCGACAAATACCGGCCGTTCGATGCCGGCCGTTTCCTCTCGCGCATGAACCGCCGCTGGTTCGGGGCCCGCTTCACGTGGGATAAGTTTTTCGACATGCCGCAATGCGACTGGTTCTCGTTCGGCTTCGATATCGACGCCGTAGCGACCGACCATCCCGATTTCTCGACCCCGGGAGCTTCGTTGCTTTCGTTGCCGGCCTATGCTCCCGTGCCGCATGCACGGATGATCTACATGCCCGATTTCCGAGCGCGGAGGTTCCTCGGCGGAGGCGTCATGCCGACGTTCGATCTGCTGCCCAACTTCTTCCTGCGCACGGGATTCTACGCCATGATACGCGACAAACGCAAATTCGTGCCGGTGCCGCTCGCCAAAGGCAACGACGATCCTTGGCACTTCATCGCCGAAGCATCGCTCGTCTACCATACCCCCATCGGCCCCGTAAGTCTCTCGCTGACCAAATACGAGATCGATTCGTGGCGGAACATGTACCTGACTTTCAATTTCGGGTATGCGATCTTCGCGCCGCGGGGGACGTTCTATTGAACCGTTTCCGGCGAAAGCTATTCTGCGGCTTGGAAGACGGCCCGCAGTTCGCCGTCCGAGAGCAGCAGCAACATCGGACCGTCCATGTCGTAGTGCGTGGCGGTTTCGAGTGCAGCGGCGAAAGCCTGTTCGGTCGCCAGATCGGGACAGGCCATGCGGGTCGAACGCAGCGGTCCGATGTGCAGGCTGTGTTTGTCGTCCGTCGTGTAACTGCCGGATAATTTGTTGCAAGCACCCTCGGCCGCGATGCTGCGGTCGGATTGCGAAAAGACGACGACATAATGTCCGGATTCGGGCTGTACGGTGCGTCCGTTCAGTTGGATCAGTTGCCATGCGGTGCCTTCGAGCGGCCGGCGCGTGCGTTTCTGGTAGGACCGGCAAGGGCAGCAGGCTGCAACGAATGCCGCGACCGTCGCGGCGAGAAGGAGTTTTCGAAGTGAATTCATGCTCGGATATTCTTTGGTTTCCCGAGTGCAAAGATAGGGAATTAATCGAATCTTCGAATTCGTTACGGATGCTTCGATTGAAATTCGGCCGAGCCTCGTCGATTGGTATTTTTCAGGATATTCCGCACCGAACGGCGGAGCATTCGCCCGATCGTCGCTCGCCGTGCAGGGAGTAGCAGCGCCTAAGTTCACGCTCTTCGAGTGCCAAAAAATAACAGACCGTTTCGGCGGTCTGTTATTTTTTTCGGTCGGAATTGCTTTCAACTTTTTTCGCGACTGCGGCGGATTATTTCTTCTCCGCTACGGTCATGCGCTTCTCCTTGATGCGGGCCTTCTTACCGGTGAGCTTGCGCAGGTAGTAGATACGGGCGCGGCGAACGACACCGAACTTGTTGACCTCGATCTTGTCGATATGGGGCGAGTAGAGCGGGAAAATACGCTCTACACCCACGCCGTTCGAAATCTTACGGATCGTGAACATCTTGGTCTTGCCCTGACCCTTGATCTGGATCACTACACCGCGGAAGCTCTGCAGGCGCTCCTTGTTACCCTCGACGATCTTATAGGTCACCGTGATCGTGTCACCGGCCTTGAACGACGGCACGTCGGCGTCCGTCTTCGGCCACATCTGCTCGTTGACGAGCTTGATGATTGCGTCTTTGTTCATTGCTGCAATGAAATTAATGGTTTTCGCATCCAACATTCCCGCTGCACCTCGGCTACCATACAGGCCCTTTGCCCGTAATCCCGCTTGCGACCGCATGCGGACCGATCCGGCCCCACGATCGTCGCCATCGCTCCGATGCCCAATGAAAGAGGTTGATATACGCCTTTCGGGACGACAAAGGTACGCAAAATTTTCCAATCGCCGCACGCTTACCGAAAAAATCTCGCTCAATGCCCCGATTTCTTGCGACGATCCGACCTCCGGCAGATGTCGTCGTTGGTTGTCAAACATCGTCGTCCGGTTGCGCGCCGAACGTCCATTGCGAGAAAAAAGTTTGTTTTTCCGGGCTTTATAAACTATTTTCCTGTCGAAATATTGTATTCGGGAAAATTTTTCCTATATTTGTTCCGAACGGTCCGATGGACCGCGATACCTGATAGCGAGAGGTTTCGATACCGTCTTCGTGTCTTTTGTTTTTCAGACGGTATTTTACTCGTAGATTTGCCGACCCTCCACGCGGCGCTGGCTGCGAATCCCTGTCCTCGGAGTCGAAACGGATTTCCGACCTGTTATTTACCAAGACGCAACAACACATCCGATAATATGAAAAAGCTACTCTTTCTCCTGTTGGCACTTGCCTGGGCCGCCGCTTTTACAGCGTGCAGTAAAGACGAAATCCCCGACCCGAATGCTCCGACGGGATTGCCTGCGCTCTCCGACCCGAACGATGTCGGTTCCTGTATGGACGACGAGGCGTTCCGGGAGTATTGCCTCAAAGAATTCGACACCGACAAGGACGGGAAAATCTCCCGGAACGAGGCGGATGCCGTCACCTATATGAGGTTAGGAAATTCTCATTTTAAATCGCTTCCCGGGATCGGCTATTTCTCCAACCTGGAAAACTTCAGCTGTACCTGGTGTGCAACAATTGAAGCAGCCGATTTAAGCAACAATCGGAAATTAAATTCAATCGTTTTGTTCAATTGCGAGAATCTAAAGCGTGTCATTCTTCCGAACAGTCAGGTCCCGATGAAACACGTACAAGTTTCCTGCTGTCCAAGTGTTGTAAGCCTCGATATACCGAATAAGGTAACTACACTTACCAAACAGGCTTTCAGCAGTTGTAGCAGTTTGGAACGCATTACCCTCGGGCGCGCAACAACCGAGATCGGGGACGAGGCGTTCTACGGGTGCAGCAGTCTAAGGAGTATTCAGCTTCCCGGCACGGTCTCTTCGATCGGCTATCGGGCTTTCTATAAATGCGAAAGCCTTACGGATATCCATATCCCGGATAAAATAACAGAGATAGCCAATGGGGCTTTCTCTGGCTGCAAGAGCTTGACAAGCATCAAGATTCCCGACAAGGTGACCAGAATCGGAATCTATGCTTTCAGCGGTTGCAGCAGCCTGACATCGGTTACAATCGGAAAGGGGGTAACCAGAATCGAGGTAGCGGCGTTCGAAGCCTGCACTAACTTGACGGATATCGATCTTCCCGGGCAGATTACCGCCCTGCATGATAACGCATTCTACGGATGCAGCAAACTTTCTTCCGTTTATTGCCGGGCGACCAACCCGCCGCAATTGGGTTTCGGGGTATTCTCGGAAACCTCCAATCTGAAAATCTATGTCCCGGCGGCCTCGGTCGAAGCCTACAAGGCGGCGGAGGGATGGAGCGAATACGCTTCCCAAATCGTCGGATATAAAAAATAGGTAACTACATATGAAAAATACGCTCTTTCTTCTTTTGGTGCTTGCCGGGGCCGTTGTGTTCGCGGCGTGCGGCAAAGACGAGGGTCCCGATCCGACCCCCGAACCGGAGGACCCGATAACGTTGCCGGCACTTCCCGATCCGGAAGATGTCTGTTCCGGCATGAATGATTTTGTGCTCAAGAGGTATTGTCTCAATAACTTCGATGCCAACGAGGACGGGAAAATCTCCCGAGCCGAGGCGAATGCCGTCACCGCAATCAATTTGAAAACCTCGAATGTCAAATCGCTTGCAGGAATCGGGTATTTCTCCAACTTGGAAAAACTCTCCTGTTACAATTGTGCGCAACTCCGAACGGCGGATTTGAGTAACAATCGGAAGATTACGTCGATCGGCGCGCAATATTTCCGCGGATGCAGCAAATTGACAAGCATTGTTCTCCCCAAGAGCGTCGTATCGATCAAGAGCGAAGCCTTTTTGGGTTGCAGCAGCTTAGAGAACATCGAGATTCCCGAAAAACAGACTGAGATCGAGCATGGAACATTCTGGGGCTGTAGTAATCTGGCAGAGGCCCGCATTCCCGCCGGAGTGACTAAAATCGGAGAATGGGCTTTCGCGGATTGCGACAAACTGGCACGTATCGAGATTCCCGCCGAAGTGGCCGAGATCGGGAATTATGCTTTTACGAGCTGCAATAGTCTGGGAAGCATAACGATTCCCGATAAGATGACTAAAATCGGAGTGGACGTTTTCAGCGGTTGTTTCAGTCTGACAAGCGTTGTGATTCCCGACGGGGTAACTTCGATCGGAAGTAATGCCTTTTCAGACTGTATCGGTTTGACGGAGGTGAAGATCGGCAAAGGTGTGACTTCGATCGGAGATCGAGCTTTCGCTCATTGTATCGCTCTTAAAGGCATCGAACTCCCCGACAAAATGACGGAGATATCGAAATATACCTTCCAAGATTGCAGCAGCCTGACAAGTGTCACGATCGGCCAAAATACGGTTTCGATCCAAAGTCAAGCCTTCGCCGGGTGCAGCAACCTGACGAGCATCGAAATTCCCGATAACGTGACTTCGATCGGAAGCTGCGCCTTCAGTGGTTGTGGTGCACTTAAAAACCTCGAACTTCCCGACAAGATGACGGAGATTCAGGAATCCGCTTTCCAGGATTGCGCCGGTCTGGAGCGTATCACGATCGGTCGGGGTACGATTTTGATCCAAAATCAAGCCTTTGCCGGGTGCAGCAACCTGAAGCGTATCGAGATTCCCGACAATGTGATTTCGCTGGCAAGCTATACCTTTCGGGATTGCAGCAGCCTGACGGATGTTCGGATCGGCAAAGGGGTCACCTCGATCGAGAGCCACACGTTCGCCGGGTGCAGCAGTCTGAAGAGCATCGAACTGCCGGAAAATATAGCCCGAATCGAGCATTATGCCTTTTTCAACTGTTCCGATTTAGCGACAATCTACTGCCGGTCGACCACACCGCCGTCATTGGGCGTTCGGGTCTTCTCCAGCGTGAACGAGGCTGCGAAAATCTATGTTCCGACGGTTTCGGTCGAAACCTACAAGACAGCGGCGGGATGGAGCGAATATGCCGCCCGAATCGAAGGATATGACAGCATCGAATAATACGACAACAATGAAAAAGCTACACTTTCTCCTGTTGGCGTTTGTCTGGGCCGCTGCTTTTACAGCGTGTAGCAAAGACGAAATCCCCGACCCGAATGCTCCGACGGGATTGCCTGCACTTCTCGATCCGGACGATGTGTGCTCCTGTATGGATGATCTGGAATTCATGAGATATTGTTACAGGAATTTCGATACGGACAAAAACGGAAAAGTGTCCCGGGCCGAAGCGGATGCCGTTACCGAGATGGATTTAACGGAGTATCGCACTTCGCTCCGCTCCATTACCGGTATCGGTTACTTTACCAATCTGAGGACAATAATCGGTGCGGGCTGCTGCTATCTCGAAACGGTCGATTTGAGCAATAACCGAAAAATCACTTCGATCCAGAAGAATGCTTTCCAAAATTGCGGAATGACAAACGTGCTGCTCCCGAATAGTGTGACCTCGATCGGGGATGAAGCCTTCGCTTGGTGCGGCCAGTTAGCAAGCATCACTCTTCCGAATCGTGTAACTTCGATCGGAGAAAGAGCTTTCTACGGCTGCCATTACATGGAAAGTATCCATATGCCCGACGGCGTTACTTCGATCGGAAAGTCGGCCTTTGAAGGGTGCCGCGACTTGACAGATATCCGGATTCCCAAAGGGCTCACACAGATCGGTGACCGGGCCTTCTACTATTGCAGCTATTTGACCGGTGATATCAAAATTCCCGATAAAGTAAAGACGATCGGGGCCAAGGCCTTCGCCGGGTGCTATAATCTGACGGGTATTGCGATCGGAAATGGTACGACGGCAATCGGATCGGAAGCGTTTTACGACTGCTACAACATAACAAGCGTTACGATCGGCAAACACGTAACTTCGATAGGATCCGGAACTTTCTTCAGGTGCAGCAATCTGAATAGTATTAAAATTCCCGAAGAGGTGACCGTCATTGGGTATTGGGCTTTCTGTGATTGCGACTCTTTAGTAAATATTTATTGCAAACCGACCGTGCCGCCGACCTTGGGCCGCGGGGCATTCAACTACATAGATTCCTCTGCGAAAATCTATGTTCCGGCGGCCTCGGTCGAAGCCTACAAGACGGCGAAGGGATGGAGCGAATATGCTTCCCGGATCGAAGGATTTTAGCTGCTGCGGCGCACGGCCGACCGCGGCTCAGAAAGCCGCACGGTCCGTAGCCCCGCAATGATGCGTTGTCTCGCTTCGGAAAGGTGCAAAAGTTGCATAGGGTTTGCAGAATGATTATATTTGCGAAAAAGTAAGACGATTACATACCATTTTACCTTTACGGTATCTTTGTCCCCGAGGCCTTGCGGGTCGTACCGAGAGCCCCCTCCTCGGAGGGGGCAGAATTGCAAACGCGGCGTTCCGCCGCGAGGCTTCGACCGACGCACAAGGAAACAAGGTCGAAGAACCGATGAGGGTAAGGTGATGTATAACCGCCAACCGTAAATTCCTTCAGACTATGAAATCACTACACCGCATCGTGCTGCCGCTCGTCGTGCTCGTGCTCGCTACCGGTTGCGATGCTTTCCGCACGCTCTCCGATTCGAGACGCAAAACGGCCCAGGGCAAACCCTACGAATTGATCGTCGTATGTCCGCAAACGGAGTGGACGGGCGCCGTGGGCGATACGCTGCGCTCGATACTTACGGCGCCGGTTCCCTTCCTCAACCAGACCGAACCGCTCTTCGACGTGCTGCGCGTAACCGAACGGGGCTTCACCAACGTGGTCGTCGACCATCGCAACGTGCTCAAAGTGCTGGTCGATCCCTCGCTCGAAACGACGGCTATCGCCGTGCAGTACGACGTAACGTCGGAGCCGCAGATCGTCCTGACGCTGCAAGGCCCCGACCAACAGTCGCTCGTCGACTACCTTTCGGAGCACCGCGCCGAGCTGGTGCAGATGCTCGAAAAGACCGAGCGCGACCGTTCCGTGAAATACAACGAGGCCTACGGAAATCCCGGCATCGAGCAGGCGATCCGCCGCTCGTTCGGCGTCGACATGCACGTTCCGAAGGGTTACGTGCTTGCGGTCGACACTCCCGATTTCCTGTGGGCGCGCTACGAATATCCTACGGCCAGCCAGGGATTCATCATCTATTCCTATCCCTACGAAGGACCGCAATCGCTTTCGCCCGAGGCGCTGCTGGCGGCCCGCAACCGCTTCGCGGCCCGCATTCCCGGACCTTCGGACGGTTCCTACATGACCACCTCCGAAGTTTTCCCGCCCGACTACCGGATGTTCCGTCTCGAAGGGCGCCTGTGGTGCGAACTGCGCGGATTCTGGGATGTCGCGGGCGACTTCATGGGCGGCCCGTTCGTCAGCTACACGACTGTCGACACGGCCACGAACCGGGTCTTCACGCTCGACTGCTATGTCTACTCGCCCAAGCAGCACAAACGCAACTTCGTGCGCGGCGTCGAACACCTGCTCTACGGCATCAGCTTCCCGGAGCAGTAACGCACGAGCGGTCCGAAGCCTGTCGGCCGAAATCACGACGGGCTTCGGACCGGACCAACGGAAACCTCCATGCAGCAATTCCTTACCCTGCTCCTTCCGGCGATCTATTCGCTGTCGATCCTCGTCGTGTTGCTGGTCGTCATCACCGATAACCGCAACCCGCTGAAGACCTTGCCGTGGATCGTCGTCCTGCTGCTGGCTCCCGGTATCGGGCTGGTTTTCTACTTCTTTTTCGGATACGACCTCTCCAAGAAACGCCTCATCTCGCGCCGCACGCGCAAGCGAATCACTACACGGCTCGCCGAGAGCGATCCGGCGGAATGCCCCGCTATCGCTCCGCAGCTCACGCCGCTCGTACGCCTGCTGCGCGAAACGGTGAACGCCGTACCGCTCTACGGCAGTCGCATTACCCCCTATACCGACGGCTGCACGAAGATGGAGGCTCTGCTCGCGGCGATCGCTGCGGCGCGTCACCACGTCCACCTGCAATACTATATCCTCTTGGATGACGATACGGGATGCCGCCTGCGCGACGCCTTGATCGCCAAAGCGCGCGAGGGAGTCGCCGTGCGCCTGCTTTACGACGACGTCGGGAGCCGCAGCACGAAAAAATCGTTCTTCGAGTCGATGCGCCGCGAAGGGATCGAGGTCCACGCCTTCCTGCACGTGAAGTTTCCGCGCTTCACCGGCAAGGTCAACTACCGCAATCACCGCAAAATCGTCGTGATAGACGGACATACGGCCTTCGTCGGAGGCATGAACATCGCCGACCGCTACCTTCGCGGCACGACGTGGGGATGCTGGCGCGACACCCATTTCCGGATCGAGGGAAGCGGCGCCGCAGGATTGCAGGCCGTATTTCTGAGCGACTGGTCGGCGACGACCCAGCAATACCTGAACGGGCCGGAATATTATCCGCATGCCCGACGATACACCGACGGGGCGATGCAAATACTGCCCGGAGGCCCTTTCGGCAAATGGCGGGCGTTGTTGCAGGCCGACAGCTTCCTGTTGATGCGCGCACAGCGACGCGTATGGATACAGACGCCCTATTACCTGCCTTCGGAGGTTCTCGACTCGGCCTTGAAGACGGCCGCACTGGCAGGCATCGACGTGCGGTTGATGCTCCCGGCGCGTTCCGATTCGAAAGTCGTCGATCTGGCGACGCACTCTTACCTCGACGACCTGATGAAAGCCGGGGTGAAGGTGCTTTTCTATGCCCCCGGCATGCTCCACTCCAAACTGTTGATCGTCGACGATGCGGTGACGGTCATCGGCTCGGCGAATCTGGATTTCCGCAGTTTCGAACACAATTTCGAGGTCAACGCGTTCGTCTACGACGCGGATTTCACGGCCCGGATGGCCGCCGTCTTCGAGGCGGACGCCGCACAATGCCGGGTCCTTCAACCCGGCGAATGGTTCCGCCGTCCCCGCGGCCGCAAATTCGCCGAATCGTTCATGCGCATCTTCGCGCCGCTGCTCTGAGCGTCTTTGAAGACAACGAGGCTTTATGCCTGAGCAGACCTTTTATTGCTCCCCCGGTTTCCTTCGTCTCAATGCCTCCGGAAGCGGCAGCCCGAGCCGTGCGAAGCTGACCAGCGAACCCGTCAGCGCGAAAGCCCCGGCCAGCAGCAGCGCCGCACGGGTGCTGTCGCCGGGAACCAGCCGAAACATCGCGGCCATCAGCGCGGCGCCCGTGGTCTGCCCCACCAGACGCGCCGTGGCGAGCATCCCGCTCGCCGAACCGCTCCGGGCCGGTGGCGCCGAAGCGATCAGCACACTGTTGTTGGGCGACTGGAAAAGCCCGAATCCCGCGCCGCACAGCGCCATGCGCCAGACGATCTGCCAAGTCGTCGGCTGCTGGGGAAGGAGCGCCAGCAGCAACGCCCCGAGGGCCATCGCGGCGAGTCCCGTACCGCCTAACAGTCCCGGGTGAATGCGCTCGCAGAGCACCCCGGCCGTCGGCGCGACGACCATAATGACGGCCGGCCATGCCGTCAGCAACAAACCCGTGCGTACGTCGTCGTAACCGCAGACATGTTGCAGGTAGAAGGGCAAAGCCACCATGGCGAGCATCTGCCCCGTATAGGAGCAGACCGAAGTTGCAACCGAGACCGAAAATATCGGAATGCGCAGCAGGTCGAACGGCAGCAACGGATATTCACGGCGCAGCTGACTCCGTACATAGAAGTATCCTACGACCGCACAGGCCGCACATCCGGCGCACAACAGCCGCGGATCGACCTCGTGCGAAAAGCCCTCGACGGCGGCCATCATCAGTCCGAACGTCAGGGCGTTCATCGCGGCATCGCTCCACCGGAAACGTCCCGAAAGGGCCCGCACCGGATTCTGCGGCAGGAAACGGCGGCTCAGCGCCACGGCCGCGATCCCCACGGGTATGTTGACGGCGAAGAGCCACGGCCACGGTCCCAGCGAAAGGATCGCTGCGGCCAATGTCGGTCCGGCGACCGACGAGACGGCGACCACCGTGGCGTTGATGCCCATGCCGCGGCCGAGCTGAGTCTGCGGGTAGATGATGCGTATGAGGGTGGTATTCACCGACGTGACGGCCGCAGCCCCGAAGCCTTGCACGACCCTTGCGGCGAGCAGCGCGGCGAGCGATCCCGCCAGCGCACAACCGGCTGAAGCCAGCGTAAAGAGCAGCAGCCCGGCGACATAGATGCGCCGGTAGCCGATCCGCTCGCCCAAAGCCGAGAGGGGCAGGATCGAGATCATCACGGCCAGTTGATAGGCATTGACGATCCACACCGAATCGGCGGGCGAGATATTCAGTTCGCGCCCCATGACGGGCAGCGCGACATTGGCGATCGTCGCGTCGAGCACCGAAAGCCCCACCCCGAAGGCCACCGCGAGGATGGCACCCAGGCGGCGGGGCATCGGAAGACCGTCGGAACTATTGTTCGTGTTCATGCCTATCGGACGGAACGATCAGACTTTGAGGTAGATTTTCTTGCGATCGAGCATCCACAGCACCGTCCAGCAGACGGCGATATAACCGACGCCGAGAATCACCGCCTTCACCTCGGGCGAGAATTTCCCGGCCAGGCCGCCGAAGAAAAATGCGTCGACCTCCCGCATCGGCACGATGCGCTGAAGCAGGTAGATCGTGATCGAATTGACACCTACGACCTTGAAAAAATAGGTCCAACGGCGCCATTGCAATACGTCGACGAGGTAATAGAACAGTGCGAACATCGCCAGCGAATAGCTTCCCGCAGCGAATACGAAAGCCGGGGTCCAAAGCATCTTGTTGATCGGCTGCAACGGGCTCACGCAGCATGTCGACAGGAGCAGCACGACGGCTCCCAGCGCCATATAGGCCGCCTTGCGGTTGCCCGAGAAACGGTCGCTGCGCACGAACTCTCCCGCGAACATGCCCAGCATGGCCGTCACCACGGCAGGCAACGTGCTGAGCAGCCCTTCGGGATCGAAAAGCGCCTTCTTATAAAGGTGCGACGGCATAATCATCCGGTCGATATACCCCACGATATTGCCTTCGCGCGTCAGAATCCCGGCATCGGGCATGTCGGGAGCCTGTACGAATTGCAACACCGCCCCGTAGCCGACCAGAATCGCCACGGCGATCGCGGCGCGGGCACGTATTCCGAAGTTCAGGAACAGCAGCGCGGCGAACATCCACGCCAGGCCGATGCGGCCCAGGACGCTGGGGATGCGCAGCGTCGCCCATTCGAGTTTGAACAGTCCGTTGTAGACCAGCCCCAGCAACACCAGCGTCAGAGCCCGCCGCACGACCTTCGCGACGATGCGCCGTTCGTCGAGGCCGTTCGCACGCTGCTTGGCCACGGAGAACGGAAACGAAATACCGGCGATGAAGAGGAAAAGCGGAAAAATCGTGTCGTGGTGGAAGAACCCGTGCCATGCGGCATGTCCCATCTGCGCGGTGAGCCAGGTCGAGAACTCCCCGGGCCAGAGTTCGCACAGACTGACGATGAGGCCGCTGAGCCCCATGATGAAAAGCATGTCGAAGCCGCGCAGGGCGTCGAGCGAAAGCAATCGCTGCGAAGCCGCAGCCGGTTGCCGGGAGTTGTTTTTCATGGTTTCTTATCGGTTTTGGATGGTTTCTGCCGCCTGGAATTTGCAGAGCTGGTCGCCGCGCCGCACTACGCCGGGCGTGCGGATGGCGCACAGCTGCCCCTGCACCGCCTCGCCGACGGGGGTGCCGTCGGGGCCGTGGAGCTCCTCGAGCCGCTGCTCGGCGACACCGGTCGTCGGACCGAGGAAGAAGATTTCGTCGCCCACGGCTACGGGAGCCGCCTCGACGAGCACTTCGGCTACGGAGATTTTTTTGTAGAAGTTCACCACCTTGCCCACGTAGACCTTGCGCTGCGTGGCCGACGAACCGTAGGCCGCACTGTGCTCCGCGACGGGACGCCCGGCATAATACCCCTCCCAGAAACCGCGGTTGAAGACCGTGGCGAGCCGCTCCTTGAGTCCGGCGGCCAGCTCGGGCGTATAGGTCCCGGCCTCCAGGGCCCGCAGCGCCTCGTCGTAGCACTCGACGACGCGCTTGACGTATTCGGCACCGCGCGCACGTCCCTCGATTTTGAGCACGCCGACACCCGAGGCGATCATCCGGTCGAGGAAATCGATCGTGCAAAGGTCCTTGGGCGAGAGGACGTAGCGGCCGTCGATGTCGAGCGACGCTCCCGTCTCCTTGTCGGTGACGGTATATTTTCGGCGGCACAGCTGGCGGCAGGCGCCGCGGTTGGCCGAGCAGCCGGTTTCGTAGAGCGAGAGGTAGCATTTGCCCGAAATGGACATGCACAGCGCCCCGTGGGCGAACATCTCGATCTGCACCAGCTCACCCCGCGGCCCGCGGATGTCGTTCTCGACGATCTCGCGACGGATCGCGGCGACCTGTTCGAGCGTCAGCTCGCGGGCCAGCACCACCGTATCGGCCCACTGGGAATAGAACTTCACCGCCTCGGAGTTCGAAATGTTGCACTGCGTGGAGATATGCACCTCCTGCCCGATGCGGCGGGCGTAGAGGATCGCGGCCAAGTCGCTGGCGATGATGGCGTCGACCCCTTCCCGCTTGGCGCGGTCGATCACTTCGTGGACGGCCTGCAATTCGTCCTCGTAGACGACCGTATTGACCGTCAGGTAGGTTTTTACCCCGGCGTCATGCGCCGTGCGGACGATCCGCGAGAGGTCCTCCAGCGTGAAATTGGCGGCCGAAGCCGACCGCATGTTGAGTTTCCCGACCCCGAAATATACGGCGTCGGCCCCTGCAGCGATCGCTGCCGCCAGGGATTCGTAAGACCCCACGGGGGCCATGATTTCGATATCGCTGCGTTTCATGCTCGATTTTTCATCACTTCTTGCGTCCCATCAGTCCTGCGGCGAACTCCTTGAGCTGCCGCGTCCGCTCGGAGCCGACCGACAGGGTATCGAGCTGCGCCAGGGCCCGGTCGAACCGCAGCTCGATCTGCTGCTCGGTAAGGCGCGGCACGTCCAGACGGTCGTAGACCGCCTTCACGGCAGCGATCTTCTCGGCGTCGGAGAGCTTTTCGTTGCAGCAGGTCGTGCGCAGGATATCGCGCGTGGGCTCGTCGGCCCGGCTCATCGCCGTAATCATCAGGTAGGTCTTCTTCCCTTCGAGGATATCGCCGCCGATCGCCTTGCCCAGCCGTTCGTCGCCGTAGCTGTCCAGCAGGTCGTCCTGCAACTGGAACGCCAGGCCCAGTTCGATGGCGAAACGGTGCAGCTTGCGGCAATCCTCCTCCGAGGCGCCGCCCAGAATCGCACCGATGACGGTCGCTCCGGCCAGCAGCACCGAGGTCTTCAGTTCGATCATGTGCATGTATTCCACGACCGAGACCTTGCGTTTCCGCTCGAAATCCATGTCGTATTGCTGTCCTTCGCACACTTCGAGCGCCATGTCGTCGAACGTCCGCAGGATGCGGGGCAGGTGCGCGGACGGAACGCCGCTCAGCAGCCGATAGGCGTAGATCATCATCGCGTCGCCCGAGAGGATCGCCACGTTGCGGCCCCATTTGGCCTGCACCGAGGGTTTGCCGCGGCGTACGGCGGCATTGTCCATGATATCGTCGTGCAGCAGCGTGAAATTATGGAACACCTCGACCGCGGCCGCTGCGGGCAGCGCTTGCTGCACGTCGTCCGAGAAAAGTCCGCAGGCGAGCAGCACCAGCATCGGCCGCAGCCGCTTGCCGCCGCCCGCGAGCGAATAGCCGATCGGGGCGTAGAGCAGTTCGGGTTCGGCCGGAAATTCGGTCTGCGCCAAATAATTTTCGATGATCGAGAGCAATTGTTCGTTGGTTTGCATAATCCGCTAACACTTTTGGGTCCGAATATGTCCCAAAAGTAAAAAAAAACTTTGGAGTAGCCGAATTTTATCCTAACTTTGACAAGATAAATTCCAACTAATACCTGAAACGCAATATGAAAAAACTTGCTATCGGCGTGGACATCGGCGGCATCAATACCGCCTTCGGCCTCGTAGACGAAAACGGCGATCTCTATGCCGAGTCGGTCATCTCGACCAAGAAATATCCCTATGTGGACGACTATCCCGCATACGTAGCCGACCTGTGCCAAGCCATGCGCGCACTGGCCGACAGCGTGTCGTTCGACTACGAACTGGCCGGCATCGGCATCGGCGCCCCCAATGCCAATTTCCACAAAGGTACGATCGAGACGCCGGCCAACCTGTGGAAATTCCGCGAGGGCGAGACGGATACCGACGAGTCGCGCCGCATCTTCCGCCTCGCCGAGGATGTCGCGAACTATTTCGGCGGCGTCAAGACGCTCATCACCAACGATGCCAACGCTGCGACGATCGGCGAGATGATCTACGGCAATGCCAAAGGCATGAAGGATTTCATCATGATTACGCTCGGCACGGGCCTCGGCTCGGGATTCGTCGCCAACGGCGAAATGATCTACGGCAACGACGGCTTCGCCGGTGAGTTCGGCCACGTGATCGTCGAGCGCAACGGCCGCGAGTGCGGTTGCGGACGCCGCGGATGTCTGGAGACCTACGTATCGGCCACGGGTATCAAGCGTACGGCATTCGAGTTGATGGCCAAGATGACCGCTCCGAGCAAACTGCGCGACATAGCGTTCAGCGATTTCGACGCTTCGATGATCTCCGTAGCCGCCGAGCAGGGCGACCCCGTCGCGCTGGAGGCTTTCCGCTTCACGGGCGAAATGCTGGGCCGGGCTCTGGCCGACGCCGTGACGGTGACCTCTCCCGAAGCCATCTTCCTTTTCGGAGGTCTCTCCAAGGCCGGAAAACTGCTCTTCGAGCCGACGCAATGGTACATGGAGGAGAACATGCTCTTTACCTACAAGAACAAGGTCAAACTGCTGCCCAGCGGTATTCAGGGCAAGAATGCCGCCATCCTCGGCGCCTCGGCGCTGATCTGGCAGCAGGAGAAATAGCGGCGTGCCGCACGGAGGACGGAGCGCATCCGTCCTCCGTACGGTTCGAGAAACAACGGAATAACCCCGAACTTCAATACCCCCATTATGAAACGACTTTTGCTATTTTTCGCGGCCGTCTCGGCGGCCTTGAGCGTCTCGGCACAGGTCCGCTTCGTCGATGCTACGGAGCTCAACCTCATCGGCCATGCCCTTCCCACGTCGCACCCCTACCACCGGATCGACACGGCGGTCTACAAAGGTTTCACCAAAGGCGAGAACCAGCAGGTGCGTTGCTCGGCCGGTCTGGCTTTGACGTTCAAAACCAATTCGACGCGCATCGACGTATGGCCCACCTATAATTACGAGAGCCGTGCGGACAATGCACCCGGCATTTCCTACGCCGGATTCGACCTCTACATCCGCCGCAACGGCGAATGGGTCTACGCCTCCTCGCTGGCACCGAAAAAACGCGGTGCGGCCTTCACCCTCATCAAGGACATGGACTCCTCGGAGAAGGAGTGTCTGCTCTATCTGCCCGTTTACAGCGAGTTGGCTACGTTGAAGATCGGTGTCGAGGAGAAGGCGCAGATCGAGGCGATGGAGAACCCCTTCCGCCACAAGATCGTGATCTTCGGATCGAGCTTCACCCACGGCGTGAGCACGGCGCGCGCCGGCATGAGCTACCCGATGCAGATCGAGCGCAAGACGGGCCTTTACTTTTGCAGCATCGCATGCAGCGGGAATTGCAAGATGCAGCCCTACTTCGCCAACTATCTGCGCGATGTGCAGGATGCCGACGCCATGGTCTTCGACGCCTTCTCGAATCCCGATGCGAAGATGATCCGCGAGCGCGTGATTCCCTTCATCGCCTCCATCCGCGAAAAGCTGCCTACGACGCCGTTGATCTTCGTGCAGACGATCTACCGGGAAAGCAGCAACTTCAACCTTCAGAAACGCAAGTTCGAGGAGGAGAAACGCGCTGCCGCCCGCGAAATGATGAAACAGGCGATGAAACAGTTCGACAACGTTTATTTCATCGATAAAAAGGACCTTACGGGCGACGACCACGTGACCTCGGCCGACGGTACGCACCCCTCCGACCTGGGCTACTGGCGCTGGGCGGAGAATCTGCGTCCCGAGCTGCTGAAGATTTTCAAGAAGCACGGCATCCGCTGATTTCCCGAGCAAAAGAGATGCGAAGGGGCGTCCGCACGAGGCGGGCGCTCCTCTTTTTTGCGGTTTTCGGCGAAAAATGCGTACCTTTACGCCCCTATGTACGTTTTTTCGAAATACAAGGCGCAATACGTCGCCAATCTGAAGCTGGCCCTGCCCGTGGTACTCACGCAGTTGGGGCAGATTCTCACGCAATTCGCCGACAACCTGATGGTCGGCCGCTACGGCGGAGACGATCCCACGCCGCTGGCCGCCGTATCGTTCGGAGGTTCGGTCTTCTTCATCCTTTTCATCACGGCCGCAGGCGTGGCCCTGGGACTCACGCCCCTCGTGGGCGAGCTCTACGCCCAGGGCGACCGGAAGCGTTCGGCCCTGCTGCTCCACAACGGCATCATCTTCTACACGCTCCTGGGCATCGGCACGAGCGTCGTGCAATACCTCGCCTCGCCGCTGCTCTACCACCTGGGCCAACCCGCCGACGTGGTGGACATGGCGCTTCCCTATTACCGGATGCTCGTTTACAGCATGCCTTTCGTGATGCTTTTCTTCGCCTTCAAACAGTTCCTCGAAGGCGTCGGCAATACGAAGGTCGAGATGTTCGTGACGATCGTCGCCAACCTGTTGAACATCGGCTTCAACGCCCTGTTCATCTATGGAAACTGCGGCTTCCCGGAGATGGGCGCCCAGGGTGCCGGACTGGGCACGCTGCTCGCCCGCGTGCTGGGTGCCGCGATGATCGCCGGATATTTCTGCTCGCGGCCCGATTACCGACGCTACCTCGACGGCTTCTCGCTGCGCAACCTCTCGCGTCCGATCGTACGGCGGTTGCTGCAAATGGGGCTTCCGATCTCGTTGCAGATGTTTCTCGAATCCTCGGCGTTCGTCGGCACGAGCATCATGATCGGCTGGATGGGCAAGGAGGCCATGAGCGCCAACCAGATCGCCATCACGCTGGGTAACTGTGCCTTCATGATCGTCCTGTCGATCGGTGCCGCCACCACGATACGCATATCGCACTGCTACGGGGCTCGTAACGTCGGCGAACTCTCGCTCGCGGCCAAGGCGTCGTACCACCTCGTACTGGCGTGGAATGCCCTCGCCGCAACGGGGTTCATCCTCTTTCGCCACGCCATTCCGCAACTTTTCACCACCAATGCGGAGGTGATCGCCCTCACCTCGGAACTGATGTTCTTCGTCGCCCTCTACCAGCTTTCGGACGGCATTCAGAACGTCTCGGTCGGCATCCTGCGCGGCATCCAGGACGTGCGGATCATCATGCCGATCGCCTTCGTCTCCTACTGGCTGCTCAACCTCCCGGTAGGATATCTTTTCGGCTTCACATGCGGCATGGGTCCCTCGGGGCTGTTTCTCGGATATTCGTTCGGATTGTCGGCCGCCGCCGTGCTGTTGATTCTGCGTATCCGGCGAAGGGTCCGATCGCTCTACACGGCATAGAAAAATCCCCGCTACGGAAGCGGGGATTTTTCGTATCGAGGGGCACTACGCCCGGCCGCTGCGGCGAATCATTCCGAGCAGTTCCTCGGCGAACGGCCGCTCGGCGAGGAGCTGTTCGAGAGTCAGGTGCATGCGGTAACGCCAGTGGTAACGCGCAATGGCGGGGACGTTGATCCGCTCGCGCGAAGGATCGGCGAAGCGCAGCCGGGCATCGACCGCCAACCAGTCCTGCAAGGGCAGAATGGCGAGCATGGCGGGCGAGTCGAGGTGTGCCGTCACGATGCGGCGGCACGTCGCAGCATCGCACACGGCCGCCGGTTCGCCCTCGCCGCCCAGCACCTCGCGGTAGAAGCGGCGGGTGACGTCGCGGTCCTCCTCCCACCAGGCGCGCAGCGGCGTCATGTCGTGCGTCGAGGTGGTGCAGACCGAAAGATAGGGATAGCGCGCCGGATCGGCGAATGCCTCGCCGAAGGTCTTGGGCATCCGCTGGATTTCGAGCGAGAGGATTTGCAGCCGCGCCATCGTCTCGGGTACGCAGCCGGGAATCATCCCCAAGTCCTCGCCGCAGGCCAGCATCCGCGAGGCGGCGAGCAGTGCCGGAAGTTTGCGCTCGGCCGATGCCTGCCAGAAACGGTCGTGACGGCGGTAGAAAAAGTCGTCGTGCAGACGCTCGAACGCGGCCCGGCGGGCGTCGTCGAGCTTCCGATACATATAGGTGTCGCGCCCTGCGATGCGGGGATGGAAATATCCCTTGCGGCGCGGGTCCTCGACCAGCAGCACGTCGTCGAGCAGTCGCAACAACCCTTCGCGCAGGCGGACCGAACGTTCGTCGTCGCCGGGAAAATGCTCCGCGACGAGCCGCTGCTCGGCATATTCCGGGCGCAGCTCCTCCCCCGCGAAACAGCATGCACGCACCTCCTGCGCCAGATCGCCGAAAAGCTCCTCCGACAGAGTTTCGTCCGCCACCGGGCGGGTATATTTCTCGGGGTCGAATCCCGCGGTCCGCAGCTCCTCGGCCGTATAGGGCAGCGCCGGATTGAAGTAGCCCAAGAGCCCGTGCACCGCATGGGTCGGAATCTCCCAGATGCGGAAAAATCCGAGGATATGATCGATCCGGTAGGCATCGAAGTAGGCCGCCATGCGCGTTAGTCGGGCACGCCACCAGGCATAGTCGTCCAGGGCCATGCGCTCCCAGTCGTAGGTCGGAAATCCCCAGTTCTGCCCGAAGGCCGAGAAGGCGTCGGGCGGGGCTCCGGCCTGCGCATCGAGGTGGAAAAGGTGCGGCGACTGCCAGGCGTCGGCACTCGTGCGGCTCACGCCGATGGGCAGATCGCCCTTGAGCACCACACCGCGGGCGCGGGCGTAACGGCTTGCCTCCGCGAGTTGGCGGTGCAGGTGATACTGCACGAAAATAGGGTATCCCACCTCGGCCGCATGTTCGCGGCAAAAGTCCTCGATCGCCGCGTCGTCGTAGCGGGACCAGCGCCCCCAGCGGGTGAAATCGGCCGTTCCGAAACGGTCGCGCAGGGTGCAATAGGCCGCATAGGGAAGCAGCCAGGAGCGGTTCTCGGCTACGAATTCCCGATATTCGGAGCTCTCGGCAGTCGCCGAGCCGAGCCGCCCGTAAGCCTCGCGCAACAGACGTTGCTTGGCGGCGTTGACCCGCTCGTAATCCACCTCCGGCAGGGCGTTCAACGCGTCGCGCAGGCGGCGGTAGGCCTCGTCCTCGACGACCCCGACCTCCGTAAGACGAATGTATTGCGGATGGAGTGCGAAACTCGAATTGGCATTGTAGGGGTAGGAGTCCATCCAGGTTCCGGTCATGGTCGTGTCGTTGACCGGCAGCACTTGGATCACGCGCTGCCCCGTAGCTGCGGCCCAGTCGGCCAGCAACTTCAGATCGGCGAATTCGCCGATGCCCAATCCCGCCTCGGAACGCAGCGAAAAGACCGGAACGGCCGTTCCGGCCCCTCGCCAGCGGCATGCTTCGAAGCGCGGCACGGGTCGCGACTCGACGATCCGTTCCCCCGCGGCCGGAATCGCATCCCACATCCGGTTGGGGCCCTCTTCCCAGCGCACGATCGCGTGCGTCCGGCGCTCGACGACGACGAATTTCCAGGCGAACGGCGCTGCGATCTTCAACGACAGCCTCCAAACCGGAAAATCGCTTTCGTCCAGCACTACGGGGCACTCCCAGCCGCCCGGAAATCCCTCCCCGGCCAACGCGAGAAGCTCCCCGGGCCGTAAGGCGGGATATGCGACGCAGAGTTCGGCGTTCGCTCCCTGCGGCTCGACCGGCGCTTCGACGTTCGGACGTGCGAAGATCGCCTGCGTGAAGGCCGAGGAGTAGAACGACGCATCGTCGGGTATCGGCTGCCAGCGGTCGCAGAGGCGCACCGCGTCGCAGGACTCCCCCGTCGGGAGCCGCAACTCGTGCCCGCGCCATTCGCAGCGCGTGACGGCGCCGTCGGTCTCGATTTCGTAACGGTACTCCGTCTTCGGCGGAAGCATCCCGCCCGGGCAGAGCTCCTCCGAGGCAATCTCGGTCTGCCACAGCCGGCCGTCGGCCGACCGCATGACCATGCGCCGCCCTTCGAGGCAGAGCATCGGGCACTCGCCCCGGCGGGTGTAATATTCTATGGTGAAAATCAGATTCATCGTCTCGATAAAAACGCGTCGTTCGCCCCATACGGGCAGAAACCGTTCCGCAGACTCGGGGATTAGCGTTTTGCGCGGCCGCACGCCACGATCCGGGCGACCTGCTCGGCGATCCTTTCGGGCGCGATGGCCGTCAGACAACGGTAATCGCCGTATTTGCAGGGCTTGGCGCCGAAAACCGAACAGGGACGACACGGCAGGTCGGCCTGCAAAATTCCTTCGCGGGCGATGCCGTAGCCCAGAAATCCCAGGTCGGGATGCGTGGCGCCCCATACCGACACCACGGGCGTGGCCGTGAGTGCCGCCAGGTGCATCACCAGCGAATCCATCGTCACCACGCAATCCAGGTCGGCGATCAGATCGATCTCCCCGGCGAAACGGACCTTGCCGTAGAGCGCCGTCACGTTGGGATAGGTGCATTCCATCTCCCGGGCGAACTCCGCCTCGGCGCCTCCGCCGCCGTGGATGAAGACCCGTTCGTAACGCTCGGCGAGCAGCCGCACGGCTTCGCGCCGCAGCGGCTCGGGATAGGTCTTGCCCCGGTGGGCGGAGAAGGGGGCGAATCCGACCCAAACGCCCGTCTTCTCCCCGAAGGGATTGGAATGGATCGAGGGCTGTGCGGGCGGCGGATCGTCGAACCGGAATCCCAGCCGGCGGAAGGTGTCGCAATAGCGCAGGACGGTGTGCCGCAGCGGTTCCATCCCCTTGCCGCCCGTGCGGATGAAGCGTCGCTTCTCCGCGCGGCCCTTGTCGATGCGGGCCGTCGGGATGCCGTGGAGCCGCAGCGCGAGCCGCAGGGCTTTCGAACGCAGGACGTCGTGCACGTCGGCGACGGCATCCACCCCCAATTCGCGGGCGCGGGCGGCCAGTCGCCACATGCCCCGCAGCGAACGGTGCTCGCCCTTGATATCCACTTCCAGCAGTTCGACATCCACACCGGCGAAGAAAGGCCGGAACATCGCCTGCGTGGCTACGGTGATGCGCAGATCGGGATAGGCCGCACGCAGGGCCCCCAGGGCGTGGGGCAGCATCGCCACGTCGCCCATGGCCGACGTACGCACGACCAACAGATGGCGGGGCATGCGCGCCCCGCCGTCCTGCCAGCGTCCCGCTTCGACGCTATTTTTTCTGGGCATAGAGCACCGGATTGAGCGCAGGATCGTTGTACATCTTCATCTGCTTGTAGGTCTTCATGTACTTGCGACCCGCCTCGATATCCTCGATCAGCTCCTCGATGGCGCGCGACAGGTCGACCTGCTGCGTACGCAGGACGTCGAGTTTCTTGCCGCAGGCCGCACGGTGCTCCTCGCTCACGTCCTCGCGGGCCGTCTCGACGGCCATGTGATAAATTTTCAGCGCCAGGATCGACAGGCGGTCGATCGCCCAGGCCGGAGTCTCGGTATTGAGCCGCGCATCGGCCGCGGGAACGATCTCCTTGTATTTGTCCAGCAGGTAGGAGTCGACGTATTCGACCATATCCGTGCGGTCCTGGTTCGATTTGTCGATGCGGCGCTTGATCGCCAAAGCCTCGACGGGATCGATCTGCGGATCGCGGATGATATCTTCGAGGTGCCATTGCACGGTGTCGATCCAGTTCTTGTGATAGAGCAGGTGATCGATCGATCCGGCGGGATAGGGGTTCGAAATCGGATGGTCCACATCGTCCCAGCGGTGATACTCCTCGATCGCTTCGTTGAAAATCCGGTTGGCGTTTTCGGTAAACATGGTTTCAGCAGTTTTTAAATTGTATTTCTCGGTGGAAAATCATACCTTTGTCCGTAAAGAATAAACAAAGATAATGATTATTTCCAGAAAAGCAATACTTCCCGCGTTGATCGCGATCTGCATCGCCGCGCAGGCCCGTGCGCAGATACGCCTCACGCGCGAGGAGTATATCGACCGATACAAGCAGATCGCCGTAGCGCATATGGAGCGTTACGGCATTCCGGCCAGCATCACCCTGGCGCAGGGAATTCTCGAATCGAACTGCGGCAACAGCCTGCTGTCGATGCAGTCCAACAACCATTTCGGCATCAAATGCAAACGCGACTGGCGCGGCGAGAAGGTCTACCACGACGACGATGCCAAGGGCGAATGCTTCCGCGCCTATCCCACGGTCGAAGCCTCGTACCGCGACCATGCCGAATTCCTCGATTCGCAGCCGCGCTACGATTCGCTCTTCAGCTACGGAACCACCGATTACAAGAGTTGGGCCCGGGGGCTGAAAGCCGCGGGATACGCCACGGCGCCCGACTATGCGCAGCGATTGATCCGCATCATCGAGGAGAACCGGCTCTACCTGCTCGACCGCAACGACGGGCTGCGGCTCTATGCCTCGACGACGAGCCGCGGACGCGATCCCGAGGAGTGGTTCGCCGCGCAGAGCAGCGTCGCGGAGACGAGTGCCGAGGCGGCCGTCGATCCGGACGACTACCGGGTGACGATCAACGCCCATGCGGGCTACGACGTCTACGAGACCAACGGCGTGCACTACGTCGTGGCCAAGCGCGGCGACACGTTCGAGAACATCGGTTCCAAATTCCGGATTTCGCCCCGCAACCTGCGCAAGTTCAACGATCTGAAAGATCGTAAGGCGCAGCCCGCGATGGGCGAGACGGTCTATATCGGACGCAAGAAAAAACGCTGGGAGCACAACGCCCGCCACCACGTCGCCCGCGCGGGCGAAACGGCCTATGCCATCGGACAGTCCTACGCCATCCGCACGCGCTCGATCGAGAAGATGAACCGCCTCAAACCGGGCGTCGAGATCGAACAGGGGCGGCAAGTCCGGATCAAATAACCCCACGAACAATCACCGAAACCAAATATGGAAACACCTCCGCTGAGGACGAAAATCCTCGAAACGATCATCCGCAAGTCGACCCTCAAACAGAAGGTCTTCGACAATACGTTCGCTGCGTTCAACCTCTTGAAGGAGACGCTGCTCGAAATGGCCTCCGAGATGGACGACGCACTGGACGGACGCCTCGACCGCCGCGTGAGACTCGAATACCGCGACCGCGGCAAGTTCGAAGCCCAGTTGCAGGTGGCCAACGACATGCTGATCTTCCAGATGCACACCGACGTCTTCGAATTCGCCCCCGATCATCCGATCCACCGTACCGAATACGTGCGCGAAGACGCCCAGCGCTCCTATTGCGGCGTGGTGAACATCTACAACTTCCTGTCGGATTCGTTCAAATTCAACCGCAATGCCGACGAGGGCTATCTGATCGGCCGCATCTTCATCAACCGCGAACGCCGTTATTTCGTCGAAGGCAAGCAGCAGGACTCGCTGCGTGCCGCCGATTTCGGCCGCGCGGAGATCGACCGCGAAGCGCTGACGGCGATCTTGGAGTCGGCGATCGATTTTTCGCTCAACTTCGACCTGCTGATGCCTCCCTACGAGGAGAACAAGCGGGTGACGCTCGACCAGTTCAACACCCGCATGGACAACTCGAAGTTCGTGACCGGCAAACGACTGGGCTACGACTTCGACATCGACGACATCTGAATCGAGACCGACGGGCCCGGGCCGCAACATGCGGCAACGGGCCTGCTCCTATAAAACCCGAACGTGAAACTGCAACGAATCATCCCGCGCGGCCTCGTGGTGGCCGCCCTGCTGCTTGCCGCCGGAGTGCAGGCACGCAACGAATACGCCGAAATCGCCCATCTCCGCTCGATGAACCGCCGCGTGGCGGGCATCCGCTCGATGGCCGACGGCGAACACTATACCGTCCTCGAACAGGACCGCATAGTCCGCTACGCCTACGCCTCGCAGAACGAAGGGCGATCGCTGCTGCCCGAAAACGACCTGCGGCTGAAGATCGCCGACTACGCTTTCTCGCCCGACGAGCGTCGAATACTCGTCGCCTCGGGACGCACGCCGATCTACCGCCACTCCTACACCACGCAGTACTATCTTTGCGAGAACGGCCAGCTGCGGCCGATCCTCGAAGAGGCTGCGGCACCGCGCGACGCGGGATTCTCGCCCGACGGCGGCAAGATCGCCTTCAGCGACCGCAACGATCTCTACGTCTACGACATCGACACGCGTTCGACGCGCCGCATCACCGATGACGGCGCCTGGAACGAGGTCATCAACGGCACGACCGACTGGGTTTACGAGGAGGAGTTCGGCACGACGCGCGCCTACGCCTTTTCGCCCGACGGAGGCCGGATCGCCTACCTGCGTTTCGACGAAAGCGAGGTGCCCCTTATGGAGATGATGCGCTTCGACGGCAAGCTCTACAACGAGGCCTATTCGTTCAAGTACCCCAAGGCGGGCGAACGCAACGCTACGGTACAACTGTGGGTCGCCGACCTGGCGACGGGCACCCGCGAGCGGATCGACACCGGCGCGGAGAGCGACCAATATATTCCCCGCATCGGCTTCACGCCCGACGGCCGGCTGTGGTACTACCGCCTCAACCGCCGGCAGAACGTCTTCGAAATGGTGCTCTGCGAGCCACACGGCGCCCAGCGTGTGGTCTACGAAGAACGGGCGCAGCAATATGTCGAGCGGGTCGACGACGGGACGATCACCTTCGTCGACCGCGACCGCTTCCTGGTGCGGCAGGAGAGCCACACGGGCTATATGCACCTCTATCTGTACAGCCTCCGCCGCGGTCTGCTGGAGCAGGTGACCAAAGGCGACTGGGAGGTGACGCAGGTCGTGGGCTGCGACGGCAAACGCGTCTGGTATCTCTCGACCGAGACCTCGCCCCTGCGCCGCAACCTTTACAGCATCCGCCTCGACGGCAAGGAGAAGCACCGCCTCACGCAGGAGGAGGGCTACTATACCGTAACCCCGAGCCGCGGCATGCGTTACTTCATCACAACCTACTCCTCGGCGACGTGCCCCAACCGTACGGATATCCTCGACGCCGCGGGCAAACTCGTCCGGCCATTGGCCGATAGCCGCGAGCTGCGCACGGAGCTGCTGGCTTCGGGACGCCCCGCGAAGGAGTTTTTCACCCTGACCACCGAGCGCGGCGACGTATTGAACGCCTATATGATAAAACCCCGCGACTTCGACCCCTCGAAGCAATACCCCGTGCTGCTGACCCAGTATTCGGGTCCGGGCTCGCAGCAGGTTTGCGACCGCTTCTCGCTCGACTGGGAGGACGCCCTGGTCGAGAAGGGCTACATCGTAGTCTGCGCCGACGGCCGCGGCACGGGATTCCGCGGCGAGAAGTTCAAGAAACTCACCTATGGGCGCTTGGGAGCCTTGGAGGTCGAGGATCAGCTCTCCACGGCCCGCTACATGGCCACGCAGCCCTACGTCGACGCAGCGCGCATCGGCATCTACGGATGGTCGTACGGCGGTTTCATGGCCCTGAGCTGCGCCCTGAAGGGGTGCGGGCTTTTCCGCATGGCCATCGCCGTGGCGCCCGTCACCTCGTGGCGCTATTACGACACGATCTACACCGAAATTTACAACAACCTGCCGCAGTTCAACGCCGCGGGTTACGACGACAATTCGCCCATCAACTTCGCGCAGATGCTCGACGACGAGCGCACGCGCCTGCTGATTATCCACGGCACGGCGGACGACAACGTGCATTTCCAGAACAGCGTCGAGATGACCCGTGCGCTCAACCGCGCCGGTAAGCAGTACGACATGATGGTCTACCCCGACCAGAACCATTCGATGATGCCCGACGCCACGGCCAACGTCCGTCAAAAAATGATCGATTATACACTCCGCAACCTATGATCCGACGCAGAATCATCGATTCGCCCGTCGGTGGGCTCATCCTGGCCGCCGACGAACAGGCCGTGCGGGAGGTCCGCTTCGCCAAGGGGCTCCGTGAGCCGGCTCCGGCCGGAGAGAGGTCGCCGGCCGACGCGCTGCTCGATCGGGCCGAACGGGAACTGTCGGAATATTTCGCCGGCTCGCGCCGCGACTTTACCGTTCCGATAGCTCCCGCGGGAACCCCCTTCCAACAGGAGGTATGGGCCGCATTGCGCACGATTCCCTACGGCGAAACCCGCACCTACGGCCAGATCGCCGCCGCCATCGGCCGCCCCCGGGCGTGCCGGGCCGTGGGCATGGCCAACAACCGCAACCCCGTCGCGATCGTCGTACCGTGCCACCGCGTCGTCGGCAGCACGGGAGCTCTGACGGGCTATGCCGGAGGTCTCGACGCCAAGGCGCTGCTGCTGCGCATCGAGCGGCGCTGAGCCGGGCATGCCGCAACGCCGCAGACACTCCGGGAGGCCCGAATCTGAAACCGTAGCGACAATATTCGATACGAAACGTATAGAGTTTCCATTATTTTCATTAAATTTGTGCGGTTTTCAGCAAAAAACGATTCACCGCGAACGACATACCCGCATGAACCGGCCGACGGTTCTTTTTCAGCGGATGCCGGTCGGCAGCGAAATACCGCGCGACGGCGGTCGGACGAAAAGGCTGGAATCCGGAACCGGTACATAAAAGCATACAAGCGCATAAACTAAACTATTATGGTATCTTACAAGGATCTGGGTCTTGTGAACACCCGCGAGATGTTCGCCAAGGCCATCGAAGGCGGTTATGCCATCCCGGCATTCAACTTCAACAACATGGAGCAGATGCAGGCCATCATCTCGGCATGTGTCGAGGCTTCGTCGCCCGTAATTCTCCAGGTGTCGTCGGGCGCCCGCAAATACGCCAATCAAACGCTGCTGCGTTACATGGCGCAGGGTGCCGTCGAATATGCCAAGGAACTGGGCAAGAACATTCCCATCGTCCTGCACCTCGACCACGGCAATTCGTTCGAATTGTGCAAGAGCTGCATCGACATGGGCTTCTCGTCGGTGATGATCGACGGCTCGTCGCTGCCCTACGAGGAGAACGTAGCGCTGACGAAGAAGGTCGTAGAGTACGCCCACCAGTTCGACGTAACGGTCGAAGGCGAGCTGGGCGTGCTGGCCGGCGTCGAGGATGAGGTAGCCGCCGAGCACTCCCACTACACCGACCCCAACGACGTGGTCGATTTCGTATCGAAGACCGGTGTGGATTCGCTGGCCATCTCGATCGGTACGTCGCACGGTGCCAACAAGTTCAAGCCCGAGCAGTGCACGCGTAACGCCGAGGGTATCCTCGTGCCGCCCCCCTTGCGTTTCGACATCCTCAAGGAGATCGAGAAGCGCATCCCGGGCTTCCCCATCGTGCTGCACGGTTCGTCGTCCGTACCGCAGGAGTACGTTAAGATCATCAACTCGCATGGCGGTGCGCTGAAGGATGCCGTAGGTATTCCCGAGGAGCAGCTGCGCGAGGCTGCCAAGAGCGCCGTTTGCAAGATCAACATCGACTCGGACGGCCGTCTGGCTATGACCGCAGCCGTGCGCAAGGTCTTCGTCGATTCGCCCGCAGAGTTCGACCCCCGCAAGTACCTGGGTCCGGCTCGCGAGGAGTTGAAGAAGCTCTACAAGCACAAGTGCGAAAACGTCCTGGGTTCGGCCGGCAAGGCTTAATTCGGCGATTCAACCGCAAAAGCGAAGCGGTCCGACCATCGAGGTCGGACCGCTTTTCGTTGGCGCGAGTCGCTTATCGGCGGCGTTCGTAACGCTCGCCGACCGTCTTCCAGTCGATCCGGTCCCACAACGCTTGAACGGCTTCGGCCCGGCGGTTGCGGTAATCGATGTAATAGGCATGTTCCCAGACGTCGAAGCACATCAGCGGCACAAGTCCTTGACGCATCGGGTTTCCGGCATTTGACTCGGCGACGATCGACAGTTTGCCCGCCTTGTCCGTCGCGAGCCACGCCCAACCCGAGCCGAACAATCCCGTTGCCATGCCGGTCATCTTCTCCTTCATCGCCCCGAACGATCCGAAATCGCGCTCGATCGCCGAGCGCAAAGCGCCGTCGGGATTCGTTTGAGGTGCGGGCGAAAGGGTCTCGAAGAAAAACTCATGATTCCAGGCCTGTGCGGCATTGTTGTAGATCGCACCGTCGGCCGAGAGGACGATATCTTCGAGGGGTTGGTCGGCGAAGGGCGTATCTACGATCAACGTGTTGAGTTTGTCCACGTATCCCACGTAATGTTTGTCATGGTGATAACGCATGGTCTCCTCGGAGACCTGCGGTTCGAGGGCATCGTAAGCATAGGGCAATTCCTTCGGCGTGAAACGCGTAAGGGTTGCGGTGTCGGTGGTTGCCATAAACGGTAAGATTAAAAGTGAAACGATCGGTGTGTACATGATTTGCGAATGAAGATCGCCGGTATGGCAGCAAATAGCGTACCGAACCGCCCCGATCGGAACCCGAGGCAGTCGGATGAAGGGATGGCAATCCGAAAACGGAATATGGGGGTTATTGCACCAATAGGTTGCAGCCCCGGATTTCGGCACGATCGATGCGCCCCTCGACGACGAACGAACCGTCGGCGGCCACGCGTCCCGCATCCTGCGTCTGGATGAAGGCGCAGGACCAGCGGTTGGCCAGGTCGACGATATCGAGTCCGCCGCGCGAACCGTCGGGCAGCAGGTCGAACGGATCGTTGACGTCGCGTGCGACGACGCGCATCCAGGGCGGGCAGCGGAAAAGGTTGCCGCCTGCGGAGTATGCCTGCGACGTGAGTTCGGCCATGCCGTATTCCGAGTGTATCTCGCCGACGCCGAATGCCCGGCAGAGGATGCGGTGGAACTCCTCCTTGGGCAGCTCCTCGCGGTAACCCTTCATGCCGCCCGTCTCCATCACCACCGTGTCGTGCAACGGCGGAGCATAACGTTCGGCGAGGTCCCACAGCGCATAGCTTACGCCTAACAGGATTTTGGGCTTCGGGTCGGCGGCCATATCGCGCAGCAGGGCGTCGTAATCGTCGAGGTAAAAGCCGCCCGAACCGCAATCGGCGATCAACCGGTCGGCCATGTAGACCAACGACGATCCTTTGCGTCGCAAATAGTTGGGCAGCAATGCGTAAAGGCTCATCTTCGAGGCCTCGCCGTAGAAGATGCGGAATGCCGTGCGGAATGCCTTTTCGTAGAGGGCCAGCGAACGCATGGCATGGTGCGAAGGGGTCATGCCGGTCGTTGCACTCGATGTGAAAACCGCCTCGGGAGCCGCATCGCCGCAATAGACGTCGTGCGACTTGAAGAGTTCGATCGGCAGAAAGGGTATTTCCCGCCAGCGGGTCACCGTCCGGGGATCGACCTCGATACGGGCGAGGTATTCACGATACGGCGGACACTCGGCCGCTTGGAACCGGAAGGTCTCCAATGCGAGGTCTTCGAAAGCAGCGTCGTCGTCCGCTCGGAGGTTGAATAGGGCTTCGGTCGTTTTCATTGCCCCAAAGTTACGCAGAATCGGAGGAAGAAATGCGATTTTCACGCGATTTTTCGTATTTCGGACTGTTCCTTGAAATATTCTCGTTCGGCACAATACAAGTAAACTTGCTTTTGCCCTCGCTTATTCGTACTTTGGCTTCGCCGAAGATACTTCGCCTCGGAAAAAATGCAAGCAAGCTTGCTTTTTTCTCTCGGCTTATTCGTATCTTTGTTTCCGAACTGCCCCTCCAGGTAGTTGTAAACTAACTACAAACTTATAAAAAAACACAACATGAAAATCATTCGACTGCTGCCGATGCTCGCACTGCTGCTCGGCGGTCGCACGGTCGTTGCTCAAACGCCTGCCTATCTCGACGATTCGCTGCCGATCGAGCAACGCGTAGAGGATGCGCTCGCGCGGATGACGCTCGAAGAAAAAGTAGCTCTATGCCACGGACAATCCAAATTCTGCGTGGCGGGCGTCAAAAGACTCGGCATCCCCGAGCTGTGGATGAACGACGGCCCCCACGGCATGAAGGCCGACATTCATTGGGACAGCTGGGAATATGCTAAAGCTACCAATGACTCGTGTACGGCTTTCCCGGCGTTGGTGGGACTCGCGGCGACGTGGAATCCCGAACTGAGCCTGCGCTACGGACGTGCGCTGGGCGAGGAGGCGCGCTACCGCAAGAAAGACGTGGTGCTCGGCCCCGGTGTCAACATCTACCGCACGCCGCTCAACGGCCGCAGTTTCGAGTATATGGGCGAAGACCCCTACCTGGCCGCACAGATGGTGGTGCCTTATATTCAGGGCGTTCAGCAGAACGGTGTCGCGACCTGCGTGAAGCACTTCGCGGTGAATAACCAGGAGGCCGACCGGTTGAAAACCGATGTCGTGGTGAGCGACCGGGCGTTGTACGAAATTTACCTTCCGGCATTCCGTGCAGCCGTGCAACAGGGCGGAACGTGGTCGATCATGGGGTCCTACAACCGATTCGAGGGCACGCATTGCAGCCATAACGATCGTTTGCTCAACAAAATACTCAAAGGCGAATGGGGCTTCGACGGTGCCGTGGTCTCCGACTGGGGCGGTACGCACGACACGCGCGAAGCGGCGCTCAACGGACTCGATATCGAGATGGGCACCCATGCTAAAAGTTATGCGGATAACTACCTGGCCGATCCGTTCCTTGCTTTGCTGAAAAACGGCGAAATTCCGCAGCGCGTCGTCGACGAAAAGGCCCGTCGCGTGCTGCGTCTGATCCTGCGCACCTCGATGAACCGTGCGCGTCCCTGGGGTTCGTTCGCGACGGAGGAACATGCCGCCGAGGCGCGCGCCATTGCCGAGGAGGGTATCGTGCTGCTGAAGAACGAAGGCGGGCTGCTGCCGCTGGAGACCAAGAAGATGCGTATCGCCGTGATCGGCGAGAATGCCGATAAGCGCATGTCCGAGGGCGGCGGCAGTGCCGAGCTGAAAGTTTGGCGCGAGATCACGCCGCTGGCCGGTATCCGGGCCCGTTTCCCCGAGGCCGAGATCGTCTACGAACGCGGCTACGTAAGCGGTTACAAGGGGGTTACGCAGGCCGTGGGCGGACAGCATGCACGAGCCGTCGAGGCGGCTCGCAAAGCCGATTTGGTGATCTATGTCGGCGGTCTGAACAAGGAGCGCGGCCAGGACAGCGAGCAGGCCGATCGCAGCGATCTGTATCTGCCTTACAACCAGGATCGCCTGATCGGGGATATCGCCGCGGCGAATAAGAATACGGTTGTGGTACTGCTTACGGGCAATGCCGTGGCGATGCCGTGGATCGATCGCGTGCGGAGCGTGGTGGTCGCCTGGTACGGCGGCAGTGAGGCGGGCAACGCCCTGGCCGCGGTGCTTTCGGGCGATGTCAATCCGAGCGGCAAACTTCCTGTCAGCTTCCCCGTGCGGCTCGAAGACCTCGGTGCCCACTCGCCCCTGGCCGGCGAATATCCCGGCGACGGTACGACCGTCCGTTACAACGACGATATTTTCGTGGGTTACCGCTGGTTGGAGAAACAGGCCGTGCGTCCGCTTTTCTGCTTCGGCCACGGACTCAGTTATACGACCTTCGCCTACGGCAAGCCGCGCGTCGACGCGTCGACGCTGCGTCCCGACGGGCGGATCGTGCTGAGCATCGACGTCACTAACACGGGCGCCCGGGCCGGTGCCGAGGTCGTGCAGCTCTATGTCGGCGACCGCGAGGCCTCCATACCCCGTCCGGTCAAGGAGCTCAAAGGCTTCCGCAAAGTGAGCCTCGCCCCCGGCGAGACCCGCACGGTGGAGTTCGTCGTAACGCCCGAGGCGCTGAGTTTCTACGATGCCGAGCGTCATGCCTGGAAGGCCGAAGCGGGACAGTTCGATCTGTCGGTCGGCTCCTCCTCGGCGGATATCCGTCGCAGCGTGACGATCCGTTACGAGGAGTAACGGGTTTCGCAGCTGAAAAAGCGTCTCGCGCCAATCGGTGCGGGACGCTTATTTTTAGAAATCTATTTGATATGATGCGCCACAAGAACTTGTTACCTTTAATGAAAACGGCTCTTGATTGCGGGAAACGTAAATAGAAACAGTACTACGTATCTGCGATGTTGATATACTGGCAATAAATCCTTTTGAAACAGGTCCAAAAGTTTGTGAAAATTTAGTACTGCTATTACATCGGAATAACTGGGTTCCGGTTTCCGTATTGACGTGTACAGTACGTAAAAAATATGGGAAGGGGCATTCTGCTTCATACTTTACATAATACGACGAAGCCTTGGACTCTTCATTTTTTATGTCCAGATTGCCGTTCTCTTCTTTGCTGCACGAAGCAAGCAGCAGCACAAAGGCCGAAACTACGAAATAGATAAATAATCGTTTCATAATCCAAGAGTTTCCGTGTTTGTCAGTATATAATGCAAAAATAATCGAAAAATGTCAGGTATCGAAAATCCCGGCCCGAAAAAGTCGCCGTTTCGGAAAAACGGGGCTTTTTTCGATTTTTTGATTTCGAATCTTTTATTTTTAAACTAATTATGTTTATCTTTGCAGGCCCGAAATGGGAAAAACAATTAATTAACAAGTATTATGAACAATTACGAAACCGTTTTCATTGTCACGCCCGTACTGAGCGATCAGCAGGTACAGGAGGTCGCTGACAAATTCCAGGGTGTCATCACCGAAAACGGCGGTCAGATTGTGAATAAGGAAGCGTGGGGCCTCAAGAAGCTCGCCTATTCCATTCAGAAGAAGACCACCGGTTTCTACTTCCTCGTGGAGTTCACGGGCGAAGGCTCGCTCATCAACACGCTCGAGACGCAGTACCGCCGCGACGAGCGCATCATCCGTTTCTTAACTTTCAAGCAGGACAAGTTCGCCGTGGAGTACTCGGAGAAGCGTCGTGCGAAACTTTCTAACAAGCAGGAGGAGTAAACCATGGCACAGGACAACAAGGCACAGTCGGAGATCCGTTACCTCAACCCGGTATCGGTTGACGTCAAGAAGAAGAAATACTGCCGTTTCAAGAAGCTCGGCATCAAGTATGTGGATTACAAGGACGGCGAATTCCTCAAGAAGTTCCTCAACGAGCAGGGTAAGATTCTGCCCCGCCGTCTGACCGGTACTTCGCAGAAGTTCCAGAAGAAGGTCGCACAGGCCGTGAAGCGTGCGCGCCACCTCGCCATCCTGCCCTTCGTAACCGATTGCATGAAATAATTTTAGGAGGACGAGACAATGGAAGTTATTCTGATCAAAGATATCGAGACCCTGGGCTACGCAAACGACATCGTGAACGTAAAGCCCGGCTACGCAAACAACTACCTCATTCCCCAGGGCTACGCCAAGGCTGCTACGGCTTCGGCTAAGAAGGTCCTGGCCGAGAACCTGCGCCAGCGTGCACACAAGGATGCCAAGATCCTCGCCGACGCTCAGGCTTTGGCCGAGACGATCGCCAACCTGCCGTTGCAGATCGCTGTGAAGGCCGAGGAGGGCAAGCTCTTCGGTACGGTAACCGCTACGGACCTCGCTGAGGCTCTGGCTGCCAAGGGTATCACGGTAGACCGCAAAGTGATTTCGGTCGACGCCATCAAGACGGTCGGCGAATACGAGGCTACGGCCCGCCTGCACAAGGAGGTGAAGGCTACGATCAAGTTCTCGGTCGCTGCCGCTGAATAATTCGAGGGTCCCGAATCGGGGGAGGGCGGAATCGGAGGCGAATCGAGGATTGGATCAAGGTCCGATCGAGGAGCTGAGATAAGTTCCGAAAGGAGTAGCCGCTTTAAGAGGAAACTCCGAAAACCCCGAGAGTACTTGTTCGAAAATAGAAAACGTCCCTGACGGATTATCCGTCGGGGACGTTTTTTGGGTAATTATAGCCAGTTACATATAACTTTATACGAAACAGGTCTTAAGTTATAATTTTACGAGGTGTACCCGAGGCCCTTATCTGAGGTGGGGTGGGGCGAGACGGACTTTAAACGCGGCTAAAGGCTGCGAGACATCAACCGTCCTAAACAAAATTGCGGTCAACTGACGGAAGCCGTGTAAAGTCATATAAGTTCCCTTAATATATTTGCCGGACTCGGCAGCGCGGCTTTTTGTGAGGTGTCTAACAAATTGTAGATACCTTTTTTATTCATACTCCGACCTGGGAATTTGATTCTCAAGAAGTAGAAAAACTTGTTGCTTGCTATCGGCAAGGCTATACAAGCTGAAACGTTCCCTTAAAGTTAGCCTTTTGTTTTTGTCAGGCGGTTTGGGCTGTTGAAGAAACCCGTCGGGACAAACTTTTTACGTCGAACCGCTCTCGTTTCGTGTGAAATGCTAATATTCGGGACCTTCTTTTACGAAGAAAAGGCTTCGGAGGTGCGATTTTCGGATTGGAATGGCTGTTCCCGATAATTTTCGATTATCTTTGCACTACATACTGACAAACACGGAAAGTGTAAGTTTATTCCCGTTAAGCGAACGTAGGAAATTCTCTTGAATTGGGATAGGCTGTACATCTTGCCGCGTCGTATCCGTATTCTGCGGATATAGGCGTGGGAGCTGTCGCTTATTTTAAATTCAAAGGTATCCTACGACCTGCTTAACTGAAATAAGTTTTCGGCACCACGCTTTCTTTATTTTTATGCCGTCGGGGTGCGGGCGGTGAAAACCTTAAAACTTAAACAGATATGGAACAAAGCGTTTCTTTGTCCGAAGGCCTGCCGCGCAAGGTGCGGATATGGCGTACCGTCGCGGCCATACTGCTTTTGGTGGGGCCGGTTCGATGGATTCTTTATGCATTATTTTACTTTCCGGATAGATTATTGTGGTATCAATTCGACGGCGATGCGGAAAAAATAAATCATTTCCTTACAAGCATTGCGGCTCTCTGTCTGTTAATCGGTTGGGGTATTTTGATATCGGTTGCATCCAATCGACCTACGAGAATTGCCATGTCGCTGTTGGGTGGCTGGATCGTATTAGCTGATACGCTGCTTTTTGCAGAATGGATGTCTTGGGTGCCGTCGGGCTGCACGGCTTATGCCGGTTACCTGGATGGCTTCCTGTTTGCATACGGCTATTCGACTATATTGAAAAGCAATCGATTAAGTCTGGGAAATAAAACATGGATAGGATTGTTGATCGTTTTGATGGCTTGTTATTCCGTAGTCTCTTTTTACTCTTTTTGGAGCGGGGATATCGATTCGACAGAGGTATTCGGTAATTTATCGGACGTAATTTTCTGGTGCATCCAACGAGTTTTCCAGATCGTCTGTTATTGGAAATTCACGCATTGCGAGGCCTTTGCGGGACGTTATGAGGATGCCCGAATGCCGAATCGCGTTTATAATCCGCTGAACCGATATGTCGTGGGATTTTCGGTCTCGGTAGCGATCGTTTGCGGTTTGCTTTGGACCTATTTCGAGTATGCGGCACCTTGGCTGCGGGAATTGATGTAAAATACGAAAATACGGAAAACGATGAACGAAAAAATGACCTGGTTCTGGAACTGGGAGAAGAAAATATGGGGCGACCGGGTGGAGACGAACCGTTATTTTGCCACCTTGTGTATTATGTTTGCAGCCATAATAGGGGCTTGCGTGGGCGGTGGAAATATTTTTCACGCTTGGTTCAATTGGAAAACGGATGTGAATCTCGTAACGATGGGATTCATTTTGATTATGATTTGGGGATGCAATCTCTGCGAGTCGATCATCGCGTCGCAAACGGCTCTGACGGCTCTGTGGCGTTCTTTGCTGATCTTGGTTTGTTTGTCGGGTGCTTTCGCTGCCGGGGTCGTTACTTCGGTCGTGGTGATCGTTCTTGTGATTGCCTGGCTCGCGTTGTTGGCTCTGTCGATCTTTGCCAGTGGCGGAAGATCGCGTAGCAGCAGCGGTTCGTCGGACGGGGTCGAACAGTATGGTTACGACGAGAATGGATCGCAATTCGTGATGCGAGACCGGAGCGGCGGTTATGCTTGGGACGACGATGGACGTCGGTGGAAGAATGACGGCGGCAGCAAATGGAGCTTGGATGAATAAATGAGGTAATTATATAGCCGTATCACCTTACAAATATTGACTGCAAGGTGATACGGCTATATGATTGCTGCGCCAAAGGCGCGAAAACGCTTTATAAGACCCGGTTCTTGGGCCGGATCGGATACCGATAGCACTCGAAATGCCGCTCCGGCTGCGAAGAGAGGACCCGCTTCCGGCCCTCCCTCGGGATTTGCCTCTCAGGATTGCTCCCGCCCCGAATTACCCCCCCCCTCCTCGGGATCGGTCCTTAGGGATTGCGAACGGGGGCAGACGTCGAATTAGGCCTCGGCCTGTTCGGGGTCGTCTACGAGAATACGGCCGCAGTATTCGCAGATGATGATTTTCTTGCCCTGCCGAATCTCGACCTGACGCTGGGGCGGAATCCGGTTGAAGCAACCACCACACGCATCGCGCTTTACCGTCACTACGGCCAGACCGTTGCGGACATTGCGACGAATCCGTTCATAGGCTACGAGCAGCCGCTCGTCGATCTTCTCCTTGGCGCGCTGGGCGTCCTCCTCGTACTGGGCGACCTGCGGTGCCGTCTCGGCCTCGATACCCTCCAGCTCGGTGCGTTTGGCTTCCAAATCCGCCATACGGCCTGCGACCAGCGTGTTGACCTCTTCGAGCTGGGCCTTTTTGCCTTTGATGGCCACGGAATACTCCTTCAGTCGTTTTTCGGCGAGTTCGATCTCCAACTCCTGGTATTCGATCTCTTTGGTGATGGCATCGTACTCGCGGTTGTTGCGGACGTTGTTCTGCTGCTCCTTGTAGTTGGCGATCTGAATCTTGGCCTGATCCACTTCGCGACGGCGCTGTTTGGTCAGCGAATTCAGCTCCTCGATCTCGGCATTGATGTTGTCGATGCGGGTTTTCATGCCCGCTACCTCGTCTTCGAGGTCCTGTACCTCCAAGGGCAGTTCGCCTTTCACTTTGTTGATTCCGTCGATCTTGCTGTCGATCTTCTGGAGCTCGTACAGTGCCAGAATCTTCTCCTGCATCGAATAATCAACTTCGGCAGTCTTTTTTTGTGTTGCCATATGGTATATGTCTCGTATAGTTTTGGACTAAATCAAATAGTTGACCGGGTTGCACGAGCACTCACTCCTGCGAACCGCAAAGGTACGTAAATTTTTCGACAAAACATCGAATAAAAGCTGAATTGCACAATATTCGCTCTCGAAATGACCGATATCCGCTACGGTAAGGGCTCCGTCGGGGGTCATGAAGTCGTTGTACTTCATGTCGGCCGTGATGTACAGGTCGGCTCCGGCGCGTCGGGCATCGCCGATAAGCGACGCGCCGGCCCCGGTGCAGACCGCTATGCGGCGTACTTCGGGCGAAACGACGGCACTGTGTCGCACGGCCTTCAGCTCCAAGGTGCGCATCATCCGGCGCATGAACGCCTCGGTCGGTTCCGGGGCGGGCAGTTCTCCCACGACGCCGAATCCGGCTCCGTCGCCCGTTGCTGCGGGTTGCAGCACTTGCAGTCGTTCGACGCCGAGCAGCTCGGCCAGGCGCCAGCTCATGCCGTCCGGCGCGCTGTCGAGATTGGTGTGGCAGGCGTAGAGCGCAATGCCGCGGCGTATGGCCCGCTCGACGCAGCGTTGCACGTAGTCGGACGAGTTGAAACGTTTGAGCGGATGGAAGACGATCGGATGGTGGGTCACCACGAGGTCGCATCCTTCGCGTTCGGCCTCATCGAGTACGGCTTCGGTGACGTCGACGGCCAGCAGAGCCTTATGTACTTCGTCGTCGGGACGTCCGACGATGAGTCCCGCGTTGTCGTAAGACTCCTGCAATCCGAGCGGTGCGAATCGCTCGATAGCCTCGGCTATATCTCGGATTTTCATAGTGTTCGTTAAAATAGCGATTGTTCGTAGAAGGCGAACAGTTCTTTGTTTTCCGCTTCGTCTTTCTTGCGCCGCGGACGGCGGCGTTTCGTCGGAGTGCTCTCCTCGGCTGCGGGTGCTGCTGCGGGAGCCTCGGCGGCAGGTGTTGCGGGTGTCTCGGCGGCCGGTGCGGCGGGTTTTTCGGTGTCGGACGCTGGGGCTTCCTCGGGTTCGGCCGCAGCCGTAAATTCGGCTGCCGGGGCCGCCGCAGGCGTCTGCGCATGCTCGGGTGCTGCGGTCGCCGGTTCGGATTCCTCGATCTCCGGCTGGGGCCGCACGACCGCCTCGTCGCCGTCGTCTTTCAGGTCTTCGCGCACCTCTAACAGCAGCGCGCGGATGCGTTGCAGGCGTTCCATCAACTCCGCGTCGCGGCTTACGCCTTTGTCGGCACGCTGTTGCCGCATCGCTTTGCAGGCCCCTTCGAGCGTCATGCCGCGCTCCTTGACCAGGTGGTAGATCGATTTGAGATGCTCGACATCCTGCGGCGAATAGAGTCGGTTGCCCTTCTTGTTGCGTTTGGGACGCAACATCGGGAACTGGGTCTCCCAGTGACGCAGCAACGAGGGTCTCACGTCGAACATTTCGGAGACCTCGCCCATCGAATAAAACAGTTTTTCGGCCATATTATTACTTTATCCTTATCTTCTGTCTCTACTTTCATTGAGGATTGCCGGTGTCTCGCGGCTCTTAGCCGCCCGAGGGGGCTTCGAATGCAATCCGCAGGGTGAAAGTATATGATTGATTGCCTTTTGTTATTTCATCATTATCCGCAACGAATTGGGATACATATTGTTCACCCGCGCTCCGATGCGTTTGGCGAATCCCAGCGCCCGCCCGCGGGCACAGATCAGATTCATTCCTTCGGCGAGCGGCTCTGCGTCGATATCCTGGCGCCGGAGGTAACGCAACGTCTGTTCTTCGTTCAGTTCCGCGCAAGGTATCGCCTCGCGGTCGAGTCCGCAGAAGAAGGCCAACGCTCCGTCAGGACGCAGCCGTCCCTTGAAAATCTGCCCGAGGGCGACCCCCGAGTAGATTACGGGCAGCGCCTCGGAGAGCGTCCGCACGGCATCCGCTTGTGCGGCATACCATCCGTAGCAGGTGTCGGCGACCAGCGCGAAGCGCATCCGTTCCGGCTGTACGACCCAGCGCGCGAGCTCGGCCGTGTCGGCCTTGCCGACCGATGCCAGAATCGGCCGTCGGCTTTTCGGGGTGCGCGGCCGGCCCGGTGCATCCTCCGATTTGCGGGCCACGGCGGCGAAGAATCCTTCGCCCTCGGCGCGGTGGGGATAGAACCGGTAGGTGCGGAAGGCCCCCACGCGGCCGCAGACGATGCCCCACGTGTCGTCCGGCTGCGGAACGTCGGCCTCGGCGACCTCCTCGCCGGCCCATGCGAGCATCCGCTCCAGCGATCCTTCGTCCTCGTCGCGGTTGAAGGTGCATGTGCTGTAAAGGAGCGTACCGCCCGGGCGCAGTGCCCGCCATGCCTCGCGCAGAATCTCATCCTGCCGCGCTACGCACAGACGCACGTTGCCTTCGCTCCACTCGCCGCGGGCCGCATCGTCCTTGCGGAACATCCCTTCGCCCGAGCAGGGGGCGTCCACCGCCACGACGTCGAACCACGCTTCGAAATCGCCCAGACGTTGCGCGTCGCAGCAGGTCACGACGACATTGCCCGTGCCCCATTTGCGCACGTTGTCGGCGAGCACCTGCGCCCGGCGTCGGTCGATCTCGTTGGCGACGACCAAGCCTTCCGGGCCGACGAGCGACGCGTAAAGCGTGGTTTTACCGCCCGGTGCGGCGCAGAGGTCCAGAATCCGCGCTCCTTCCGAGCGCACGCCGTCGAGCAGCCGTCCGACGAACTGCGACGAGGCCTCCTGCACGTAGTAGGCTCCGGCGTGGAAATCGCTGTCGAGGGTGAATTGCGGCCGTTCCGTGAGGTAATATCCCTGCTCGCACCACGGCACGCGATGCCCGGCACCCAAGCGGCGCAGCAGCTCCGTGTCGGGGCATTTCGCCGGATTGAGCCGGATGCTCACGGGCGACGGCGTACCGAGCGCCGCACAGAGTGCCGTGCCTTCGGTCTCCCCCAGGTCGCGCAGAACGCGTTCGACGAACTTTTCGGGCAGCTTCATCCGCGGTTTGTGTCGAGCGCGTCCAGACGGGCGCAGATTTTTTCCAGCACAGAAGGATCCTCTACGAAGTCTTCGCGATCCTTGTCGATCACGAGCACGTCGCCTTCGTAGATATTCTCGATCCAGTGGTTGTATTTGTCGTTGAGTCGCTTGAGGTAGGCCTCGTCGATGTTCATTTCGTACTCGCGGCCCCGTTTGCGAATCTGCCGGATGAGCGTCGGGACGCTCGCCTTGAGGTAGATCAGCAGGTCGGGCTTGGGGATCAGTGTCGTCACCAGCCCGAAAATCTTCATGTAGGTCTCGATATCGCGCGAGGTCATGAGCCCCATTTCGTGGAGGTTGTCCGCGAAGATATGGGCATCCTCGTAGATCGTGCGGTCCTGGAAAATCACCGGGTGCTCCTGGTCGGCGAGCATCTCCATCGTCTGCCGGATGCGGTTGCCCAGAAAGCAAATTTGGAGGTTGAACGACCAACGGTTCATGTCTTCGTAGAAGTCGCCGATGTAGGGGTTGTCCACCTCTTCGAGGTAGGCTTTGGCGCGGTAGCGCTCGGTCAGTATTTGGGTCAGCGTCGTTTTTCCGCTGCCGATATTACCCGCAATTGCGATATACATGGGTTTTCGTATTTGATTGTCTTCATTCGTTTTCAGTACGGCACCGTCGACAGCACGTCGTCCGCCACATGGCGGTCGTTGACCAGTCGCGGCATCTTGTTCTTGCCGCGCAGGCGCATCCATTCGAGCATCGAGCCGCGCGGCAATACCGTCAGCCGCAGCCGTTCGAGCGTCGTGCGCCGTTTGGCGTCGTAGTCCGAATTCAAGGCCCGCAGCGCCTCGTCCAGCCGTTCGGCGAACGCTTCGCGATCCGCGGGCTCGCGGTCGAACTCCACGATCCACTCGTGGGCGCCCCGTTCGCGCAGCGACATATAGCACGGTGCGACGGTGTATTCCCCGACTGCGGCGCCCGTTTCGCGGCAGGTCCCGGCGAGGGCCCGTTCGGCGTTGTCGACGATCAATTCTTCGCCGAAAACGTTGATATATTGGCGTGTACGCCCTGCGAAGCGAATTCGGTAGGGATTCGTCGAGGTGAATTCCACCGTGTCGCCGATCTCGTAGCGCCACAGCCCGTTATTCGAGGTGACGAGCATCGGATAGACCCGCCCGCAAACGACATCCGCGAGGGGGATGATCCGCTCGCCGTCGCGGAATTCGTAGAACGTGCCGTAGTCGAGCATCAGCAGCATGTCGTCGCGCGCCGGATCGTCGGCCAGGGCGAAAAAGCCTTCGGAGGCGTTGTAGGTCTCCATGTAGTGCATTCCGTCCGACGGAATCAGTTCGCGGAACGATTGCCGGTAGGGGCCGAACTCCACGCCGCCGTGGGCGAAGAACTCCAGATCGGGCCATACCTCCAACAGGTTGTGTTTGCCCGTATGTTCCAGCACGCGGCGCATCAATGCCAGGTTCCACGACGGGACTCCGGCGAAGGCGGTGATCCGCTCCTGCGAACATTCGCGGGCGATGGCGTCGGCCTTTCGCCAGAAATCCGCGATGAGGGCCGTTTCCGTCCGCGGGGCCCGGAACCAGCCGCTCCAGAAGGTCGTTTCGTGGATCAGCAGTGCCGAGAGGTCGCCCACCAGGCAGTCGCCCTCGCGGCGGCACGAACCGCCGAGCGTCAGCGTCTTGCCGTCGAACACCTTCGTGTCGGGATGCGCCGCGGCGTAGAGGGTCGCAACGTCGCGCATGCCCAGTGTATGGTTCCACCACAGCGACTCCCGCGTGACGGGGATGTATTTGCTGCGGTCGGAGGTCGTGCCCGACGAGCGGGCGAACAGCCGCACGCGGCCGGGTGCCGAGACATCGCGTGCACCGGCCATCATCCGTTCGACGTAGGGTTTGAAGGTCTCGTAATCGAACGTCTCGACCGTCGATTCGAATTGCTCGACGCTCCGTATGTGCCGCAATCCGTAGCGCCAGCCGAATTCGGTGCGGCAGGCACGGCGGAGCAGATGTCGCAACATGCGCTCCTGCGTCTGCTCGGGGTGCCGGCGAAAGCGATCGATCGCACGCTCACGCTGCGAGAACCACCCTTTGAGAAGTATGTTTCGAACCGACAATGTATGCTGTTTTTATATCGAATAGTCGCGTTTGCCGGCGGAGTCGCGCTCCGACCGCTCCCGCGAGTTCGTATCCTTAAAATCTGTTTCAAAAACCGTGCGGCTCCGCGGCGGCGTCAGTTGAAATAGCGGCCCACCTTGGTCACCGAGCCGGGCATCGAGAAGACCACCACGCGGTCGTAGGGCGCGATCTCCATGTTGTCCACGGCGATGAACACCTTGTCGCCGCGCACGATGCCGCCGATGATCGTGTCGTCGGGCAGCCCCAGGTCGCGGATCCGCGCCTTCGTGGCCGGGGAGTTGGGCTTCACGATGAACTCCAGCACCTCGGCGTCGCTGCCCGTCAGGCATTTGATCGCCTGCACGTCGGTCGACATCGTGAAACGGAAGATGTTCGAAGCCGTGATGAGCTTCTTGTTGATGATCGTGTCGATGCCGATCGACTCGGCGAGGTTGATGTAGTTGAGGTTTTCGACCTCGGCGATCACCTTCTTGACGCCCATGCGCTTGGCGAGCATCGCGGCGAGGATGTTGGTCTCGCTGCGGCCCGTTACGGCGACGAATGCGTCCATATTCGACAGCCCCTCCTCGAGCATGGCCTCCGTGTTGCGGCCGTCCTCGTTGATGATTAACGTGCGGTCGAGCATCTCGGCCAGGCGGTAGGCCTTCTCGGCGTTGTAGTCCACTAACTTGATGTTCACCTCCTTCTGCATCTCCGACGCGATCCGGATGCCGATGCGCGATCCTCCGAGGATCATCATGTTGCGTACCTCGATGTTGTTCCGTCCCGAGAGCGCCATCACCTCGTGTACGGCATCCTGCCGCGCGATGATGTAGATCAGATCGTCCTCCATGTAGCGTTCGTCGCGCTGCGGGATGATCGTCTGACCGCCGCGCGTGATGGCCACCGTGCGGTAGCTGAGCGGGGCCTCCTCCTCGCCGAATCCCGCGAGCGGCTGGCCCACTAACGGCGAGGCCGGTTCGAGGCGGAAGACCGCCAGCGAGAGTTTGCCGCTCGAAAAGTCGACGTATTCCGAGGTTGACGTGTGGCCCAGCAGGTTGATGACCTCCCCGGCGGCGACCTGCTCGGGGTAGAACAGGTAGTCGATGCCCATGTCGATGAACATCTCCTTGTTGTTGGGTTCGAGGTATTCGTTGTTGTCGATGCGGGCGATCGACTTGCGGGCACCGAGTTTCTTGGCCATCATCGCCGCCACGATGTTGTCGTTCTCCTCGTGGTTGACGGCGATGAACAGGTCGCATTTGCGCACGGCCGCCTTGCGCAGCACGGCGAAGGTGGTCGAGTCGCCCTCGACCGAAATCACGTCGGCGAGCGATCCGATTTCCGAAAGCAGTTTCGCATCGGCGTCGATGATCGTTATGTCGTGTCCGTTACCGCTCAGCATGCGGGCCAGGTGGCTGCCCATCTCGCCCGCTCCGGCTATGACGATTTTCATGATTGTGCGCTTTTTTTCGCTGTTGCGCCGTCCTCGGGAGTTCGGGACGACCTATTGCGAATTTATTGACAAATGTATACATTTGTCCCCGAAAGCCAAAATTTCACACGCAAAACTTCGAATATTATGCCAACGTGGGCTATCGTACTGCTTTGTTCGGCGGCGGCCGTGGGACTCTTCGTGCTGGGCATGTCGCTGACGCTGATGATTAAGGGTCACCACATCGATTCGGAAATATCGACCAACAAGAACATGCAGCGTTTGGGAATCAAGTGCGCCGTGCAGGAGACGCGCGAGGCCGACGGTTCGGCCGAATGCTCCGATACGGCGGCATTGCCGGGCTGCACGGGCAACTGCGGCGCCTGCGATATCGAACACCGCTGAAAAGTAGGCGATCCGATGCCCGGTCTTCCCCGAAAATGGTTATCTTTGCAACGTCGCATCATGAAAACTTTCAGCCTATACAGTCGAGTGCTGCTCTTGCTGCTGCTGGCGACCGCCTGCGGTCGCCGGGGCGCTTCGGCGGATGATTTCACCGTACCGGTCTATACTCCCCGATATGCTTCGGGCTTCGAGATCGTCGGTGCGCAGGGTGCCGCCAGTACGATCGTGAAGGTCCGCGATCCGTGGCAGGGGGCCGAAGGGGTCGAAACCCGGCTTTTCATCGCGCGCGAGGGCGAAGAGGCACCCGCCGGATTCGACGGGCAGGTCTTGCGGGGCGATGCGCAGCGCGTGGTGTGCCTCGCCTCGACGCACGTGGCCATGCTCGATGCCGTGCAGGCCGTCGAAACCGTCGTCGGCGTGTCGGGGATCGATTACATTACCAACGAATACATCGCTTCGCACCGCGACCGTATCGGCGACGTGGGTTACGAAGGCAATATCGACTACGAACGGCTCGTGGGTCTCGATCCCGACCTCGTATTGCTGTTCGGGGTGAACGGCGCCAGTACGATGGAGCCCAAATTGCAGGAATTGGGCATTCCCTTCGTCTACGTGGGCGAATATCTGGAGGAGTCGCCGTTGGGCAAGGCCGAATGGATGGTCGCCGTCGCGGAGACGGTCGGCCGCCGTGCCGAGGCCGAAACGGTTTTCGCACCGATTCCGGAACGCTATGATTCGCTGAAAGAGCGGGTCGCCGCCACGGTGCTCGATGCGCCGTCGGTGATGCTCAATACCCCGTACGGCGATTCGTGGTTCATGCCTTCGACGGCGAGCTATGTCGCCCGGCTCGTGACCGATGCGGGGGGGCACTACATCTATGAGAAAAACAACGGCAACGCTTCGCTGCCGATCGATCCGGAAACGGCGGTGCTGCTGACCGCCGCGGCCGACATGTGGATCAACGTGCAGGCCGCATCGCTCGACGACCTGCGGCGGCGCTTCCCGAAGTTCGCCGATACGCGCTGCGTGCGCAACGGCTATGTCTGGAACGCCGACCGACGCACCAATGCCGCCGGGGGCAACGACTTCTGGGAATCGGGTGTCGTCTGTCCCGATCTGGTGCTGCGGGACCTGGTGAAGATTTTCCATCCCGAACTGGTCGGGGAGGAGTTCGTCTATTATCGCAAACTCGAATAAGTCCCGGCCGATGAAATCCCGCTCCGCACTGCTCTTTCCGCTGTTGTCGCTCTTGGTCGCGGCGTTTTTCGTCGTCGACCTGACCACCGGCAGCGTATCCGTTCCTTTGGACGAAGTGTGGGCGGCCCTGACGGGGGGCGAGGTCGCGGCGTCGACGGCGAAGATCGTCCGCTCGATCCGCCTCGTCAAGGCGGTGGTCGCCGTGGCGGCGGGTGCGGCGCTCGCGGTGAGCGGACTTCAGATGCAGACGTTGTTCCGCAATCCCCTGGCGGGCCCTTACGTGTTGGGTATCAGCTCGGGTGCGAGCCTCGGCGTGGCGCTGTTCATCCTCGGGGCTCCGCTGGCGGGTGTCGCGGCGAACGGAGTGCTCGCCTCGCTCGGCGTGGCGGGTGCCGCATGGGCGGGTGCCGCGGCGATATTGGTCGTCATCGCGGCGGTCGGCCGGAGGATCAAAGATATCATGGTGATTCTGATTCTGGGCATGATGTTCTCGTCGGGCGTCGGCGCCGTGGTGCAGATCCTTCAATACCTGAGCCATGAAGATGCCCTGAAAACCTTTGTCATCTGGACGATGGGGTCGCTCGGCGACGTTACCGCGCAGCAACTCTCGCTGCTGCTGCCGGCCGTCGGACTCGGGCTCGCGCTGTCGGTCGTTGCGATCAAATCGCTCAACCTGTTGTTGCTGGGCGAACAATATGCCCGGACGATGGGACTCGACGTGCGACGTGCGCGGCGCACGATCTTCCTCTCCACGACGCTGCTGGCCGGAACGGTTACGGCCTTCTGCGGTCCGATCGGCTTCGTGGGACTCGCCGTGCCCCATGTGGCGCGGATGCTGTTCCGCAACGCCGATCATCGGGTGCTGTTGCCCGGCGCGGCATTGACGGGTGCGGCGGTGGTGCTGGTGTGCGATATCGTCTCCAAATGGCTGACGCTGCCCGTCAATACGATCACGGCGCTGCTGGGTATTCCGATCGTCGTATGGGTCGTCGTCCGCAATCAATCCGTCGCCTGATATGATACGCATCGAAAATCTCACCCTCGGGTACGGCCCCCGTACGCTGCTCGACGGCGTTTCGGCCTCGATTCCGGCCGGGGCGCTCACGGCGCTGCTCGGCCGCAACGGCACGGGCAAATCGACCCTGCTGCGGGCTTTGGCCGGGCTGGGCGAGACCCGCAGCGGCCGCATCGCGCTCGACGGCCGCGATCTCGGCAGTCTGTCGCCCCAACGGCTTGCCGAGATCGTCGCTTTCGTCACGACCGAGCGGGTGCGTATCGCGAACCTGCGGTGCCGCGACGTCGTGGCGCTCGGTCGGGCCCCCTATACCGACTGGATCGGTCGCCTCGGTCGGGAGGATGCCGGGATCGTCGCCGGTGCGCTCGCGGCGGTGGGCATGTCGGACTATGCCGAGCGGACGATGGATAAAATGTCCGACGGCGAATGCCAGCGGGTGATGATCGCCCGCGCCCTGGCGCAGCAGACGCCGATCATTCTGCTGGACGAGCCTACCTCGTTCCTCGACCTGCCGAACCGCTACGAACTCTGCTCGCTGCTGGCCCGGCTGGCGCACGACGAGCGTAAATGTATCCTCTTTTCGACGCACGAGCTCGATATCGCCTTGTCGTTGTGCGACGGGATCGCTCTGATCGACCCTCCGACGTTGCATCATCTTCCGACCTCGGCGATGATTCGCAGCGGTCTTATCGAGCGTTTGTTCAGCAACGACGCCGTGCGGTTCGACGCCGCGACGGGAACGGTGAGGGTCCGATAAAAAACTCCGGAGAATCATGAAAACGAAACGGGAATTGACCGACATACTCGGATTCGTCGCGGAATATGCCACGTACCAACTCGGGTCCGGCGTGCATACTTCGCGGGTGGTTCGCAATGCGCGCCGCATCGGTGAAGCGCTGGGCGTCGACGTCCGGTTGTCGAGCTTCCAGAAAAGTACGATCCTTACGGTGCTCGATTCCGAGACGGGCGAGGCGGAGACGCGCGTGGTGGCGATCCCGGCGCTCCCGATCAGTTTCGAACGCAACTCCGACCTCAGCGCCCTGAGTTGGGATGCGCTCGACGAAGCGTTGCCGCTCGACGAAATTCGCCGCCGCTACCGTGCGCTCGTGGAGAAACCGCGCATGGATCCGATCTTTACGCTGCTCGTCGTCGGATTGGCTAACGCCTCGTTCTGCCGCCTGTTCGGCGGCGACTGGACGGCCGTCGGCATCGTTTTCACAGCTACGCTCGTCGGATTCGCGGTCAAGCAGCGGATGACGGCACATGGCATCAACCATTTCCTGGTTTTCGTCGCCTCGGCATTCGTCGCGTCGCTGTGTGCTACGGCGGCGTTGCGGTTCGATTGTACGGCCGAGATCGCATTGGCGACCAGCCCGCTTTTCCTGGTGCCGGGCGTACCGCTCATCAACGGGGTGATCGACATTGTGGAGGGGCATGTGCTGATCGGTGTCAGCCGCCTGGTCAACGCGATGCTTCTCGTCGTCTGCATCGCCGTAGGGCTTTCGGCTACGTTATTGATGGTTAAGGATTCTTTGCTATGATCGTTGCGGATATTTTACTCGATGCCCTTTTCGCAGCTGTCGCCGCGATCGGTTTCGGCGCGATTTCCGATCCGCCGATGCGGGCCTTTCCGCGCATCGCGGCATTGGCGGCCGTCGGTCACGCCCTGCGTTTCGGATTGATGCGTTATGCTGAAGCGGATATCGCGTCGGCTTCGTTCGTGGCTGCTTTCGCGATCGGTATGGGGAGCCTGTGGCTGGGCCGCGGAATTCGCTGCCCGATGACGGTGCTCTATATTCCGGCTCTGCTGCCGATGGTGCCGGGAATCTATGCCTACAAGACGGTATTTTCGCTCATCATGTTCCTCCAGTCGCTCGAACGGGCCGACGAGGGCATGCGCTTTATGCAACAGTTCTTTCTCAATGCCACCGTCTCGCTGAGCGTCATTGGCTTGCTCGCCGCCGGTGCGACTCTGCCGATATTCCTGTTCAACCGGCGGGCTTTTTCGATGACCCGTCGTAAACGAAGTTAGCGTATGGAGACTTTCTGGAAGACGATTGCCGCTTATAATGCTGCGACATGGCCCGTGCAACTCGGTTTGACACTCGTCGCGGTCGTGCTGCTCTACGGGCTCTATCGCCGTCCGACACCCGCCGTGCGGGTCGCCATGAAACTTTTCATGGCTTTTCTCAACTTCTGGATTGCCGGAGTTTACTATATGGTTTACTGCCGGCCGCGCGAATATCACGGAATGCTGGCCCTCTTTTGGGCTATCATGGGCGGCATCTGGATCTACGACCTGTGCGTCAAGCATGCCTCGCTCGAGCGCACCGGTCGGCACAACGCATTCGCGCCGCTGCTACTGGCCATGCCGCTCCTCTATCCGCTCTGTTCGCTGGCGTTGGGGCGCGAATTCCCGATGATGACCATGCCGGTCATGCCTTGTTCGGTGGCGGTTTTCACCATCGGGTTGATGCTCGCCTTTTCGGAGCGGGTCAATATCGTGCTGGTTTTGTTCCTCTGCCACTGGGCCCTCATCGGCCTGTCGAAGGTCTATTTCTTCGGCATTCCCGAAGATTATCTGCTGGCTTGCAGCACCGTACCGGCGCTTTACATCTTTTTTCGGGAATACGTTCGAAGCAATGCCGAGCGTCCCACGAAACCCTCGGGGCGCGTGCTCGATGTACTGCTCATCGTTGTGTGTTTCCTGGTCGGCATCTTCTTTACGTTCACGCTCCTGCACCAGTTCAACCTGTTTTCGGATATCTGATCCATGTACGCCTATCGTGCCGAGGATTTCACGGCGTCGCTTCCGGCTGCCGATTACATCGCCCGATTCCGCGATGCGGAGCGGTTCGCCGGCTGCTGCCGGGCGTGCGGCAACTACGGTCGCAGTTGGGGGTGTCCGCCTTTCGACTACGAGGTCGCGGAGCTGCTCGGCCGTTATCGGGAGGTGTGGATCGTCGCCACGAAAATCACACCCGCCGTCGAAGGGTTGCCGCTTGCCGTTTCGCAGGAGTTGATCCGCCCCGAACGCATCCGGCTCGAAGGGCGTCTTCGCGAGCTGGAGCGGCGCTACGGCGGTCGGTCGTGCGCCTATGTCGGCGAGTGTCTTTATTGTCCGCCGGGTACCTGCTCCCGTCCCGAGGGCAAACCCTGCCGTCATCCCGAACTGGTGCGCCCTTCGCTCGAAGCCTACGGTTTCGACATCGGCCGTACGCTCGCCGAGCTTTTCGGTATCGAGCTGAAATGGGGCCGCGACGGCCGCATGCCCGAATATCTCACCCTTGTCTGCGGATTCTTCCACAACGCCTCTGACGCAGACTTTCATTGATCCCGTCCTTTTTCGTTGCCGGAGACCTGCCGGATGTTATCGGACGGACGCATGGATTTGCGCGTTTTTTGCTCGCTTCTTTTGAAATTCGCAATTCTTTCGGTCTTTTGAAACGGATCGAATGCCTAAAAATTGCGGTTACTACAAATGTGTAGTAAAAATTGAGGGCATTATTGCGGTTATTTGCAATATGAAACGACAACGGCGTAATGAATTGCTTGTGGAGCAGGTTGTGGAGAGATTGAAAACCGTTCGCCGGGAACGAGGCCTGACGCAGGAAAACGTACGGTTCGACACCGATCTGAATATCGGACGGATCGAAAGCGGGCGTCACAGCATTTCGCTCACGACATTGGCCGATCTATGCGATTATTATGATATTCCGCTTGAAGAATTCTTTAAAAAGATTGTGACGCATTGAGTGGAGTTGGGGAGATCCGGGGCCGTGACGGTTACCCGGATCTCGATTTTTCGGGAATCCCTCCGTTGCGGTATTCGCGTCATGCATTGCAGTATCCCGTTCGGTTTCGCTGTTTTCTGGTTCGTATCCTTGGCACAGGATTTGACCTTTCGTCGTATCATCCGTAAAAAGAGGATGCCGGAAGAACCATTCAACCACCAAAAATAACAAGGAGTATGATGCCAGTAAGAAAGAACCAGAATTGGTTGCCGAGTATTTTCAACGACTTTTTCGGCAACGAGTGGGTCGACAAGTCGAACGTGACGGCCCCGGCCGTGAATATCGTCGAGACGGAGACGGATTTCCAGGTCGAGGTCGCGGCTCCGGGAATGACCAAAGAGGATTTCCGGGTCGATATCAACGAGGATAACGAGTTGATCGTGACGATGGAGAAGAAGAACGAGCAGCAGACGGGATCGCGAATGCCGCAGGTGGAGAGTTCGAAAACGTCTCGCGATACCGTTTCGGGCGATACGCGCGATGAGAAGACTTCCCATTCGGAGAATATGCCGCACGATAAAACGCGGCAGGAGAGTGTCGCTACGTGCGATGCGGGCCATAAGGCGGACCGCAAACGCGGAGGGACCTATCTGCGTCGCGAATTCTCGTACAGCCGTTTCCAGCAGCGTTTGATTTTGCCCGACAACGTGATGAAGGAGAAGATCACGGCCCGGGTCGAGAACGGGGTGCTGACGATCGAAATTCCCAAAAAACAGGCTCAGCCTACGGCTGCGGCTCGTCGGATCGAGATCGAGTAGCCGTTTTTGCACGGTGGACGGTTCTCGCGATCGGCGAATGCAGTCCATCGGATCGTGCGGGATGTAGCCCTTCTGGGCGGAGGCCGCGAAAATTCATAGGCAGAGCCATCGTAAAACACAAAACACCCCCGCCTCGAAGGCAGGGGTGTTTTGTGTAAAGACCGGACCGGTTTAAACCAGACCCGAGAATCCCATGAAGGCCATGGCCAGGATACCGGCCGTAACCAGTGCGATGGGCACGCCGCGGAATGCCTGGGGCACGTCCTCGAAATCGAGGCGCTCGCGGATACCGGCGAAGAGCACCAGCGCCAGGGCGAAGCCCAGGGCCGTAGCCACCGAGTAGGTGACGCTCTGCAACAGGTTGAACTCCTTCTGGATCATCAGAATGGCGACACCCAGCACGGCGCAGTTGGTCGTGATGAGCGGCAGGAAGATACCCAGCGCTTGGTAGAGCGACGGCGAAAGTTTCTTGAGCATGATCTCGACCATCTGCACCAGCGCCGCGATGACGAGGATGAAGACGATGGTCTGCATGTAGACGATATCCAACGGCATGAGGACGTAGGTCTGGATCAACCAGGCGACCAGCGCCGCGATAGCCATGACGAACGTTACGGCTGCGCCCATACCCATCGAGGTCTCGACCTTCGACGACACGCCCAGGAAGGGGCAGATGCCGAGGAACTGCGCCAGGACCACGTTATTGACGAAGATGGCGCCGATAATGATTGCGAAATACGAAATCTCCATAACTATTTCTTGGCTAATTTGTTAAACAACACCATGAGGTAACCCAGCACCAGGAAGGCACCCGGAGCCAGCACGAAGATCAGCGGCGTGTAGTCCGAGATTCCGAGGCTGGCACCGAAGATCGAGCCGCTGCCCAGCACTTCGCGTACGGCACCGATGGTGGTCAGCGAGAGGGTGAAGCCCAGGCCGATGCCTACGCCGTCGAGCATCGAATCGAAGGCCGAGTTTTTCGAGGCGAAGGCCTCGGCGCGGCCCAGGATGATGCAGTTCACCACGATCAGCGGGATGAAGACGCCCAGCGATGCGTACAGCGCCGGAACATAGGCCTGCATGAGCATCTGGATGATCGTCACGAACGAGGCGATGATGACGATGAACGCCGGGATGCGCACCTTGTCCGGAATGATGTTCTTCACGAGCGAGATCACGAGGTTCGAGAGGATCAGCACGGCCATCGTAGCCAGGCCCATACCCATACCGTTCTCCGCCGAGGTCGTCGTTCCCAGCGTGGGGCACATACCCAGCACCAGCACGAACGTCGGATTGTTGCGGACGATGCCGCTCAAGATAATCTGTAATTTATTCATTTTGACCTCCTTCCTGAGCCTGGAGCTCGTTGGTTGATTCAGCCGTCGGCGTTGCGCCCGAAACCGTATCGGTCGGTGTCTCGTCCTGGGCTACGCTTTTGAAAGCCATCCAGGCGCGGTTGATCGCGTCGACATAGGCGCGCGACGAGATCGTCGCCGCGGTCAGTGCGTCGACATCGCCGCCGTCCTTCGTGACGGCCAGTTTGCCGCCGACCAGCTTCTTCTGTGCGAGGTTCTGGCCCTGGATGCTGCCGAGCAGGGTATTGCCCTCGTCGGCCATCTTCGTGCCCAGACCCGGGGTTTCCGACTGCTTGAGTACGTTGACGTTGATCACCTCACCGGCGGGCGTGAAACCCACCATCAGGTTGATGGCACCGCCGAAACCCTGCTTCGACATGGTTTCCACGGCATAACCCACCACTTCGCCGTCGGCCGAGGCGATGTAGACCGTAATGGGCATCTCGTCGAGCGTCAGCGTCTCGGAGGTCGTGTTCTCGAAAGCCGGGAGCACGCCGTTGAGCGCTGCGACCTTCGCAGCCTGCTCGGCCTGGGCGATCGGCTCGGCGGTAATCATATTCACCGCACCCACTCCGGCCGAAGCCACGAGGGTGATGCCGAAGAGCACGGCCGTCATGTTCACAAGTGTACTTTTCATACTCTTCCCGCTGTTATTTCACGCCGAAGCGCTTGGGTTTGACATATTTGTTAATCAGGGGCACGCAGGCGTTCATGATGAGGATCGCGAACGACATACCTTCGGGATAGGCGCCCCACAGGCGGATGCACATGGTAATCAAACCGATACCCACGGCGAAGATCACGCCGCCGCGTACGGTCATGGGCGAGGTCGAGTAGTCCGTAGCCATGAAGATCGAACCGAGCATCGCACCGCCGGCCAGCAGGTGGAACACCGGGAACTGCCACAGCGCAGCACCCGTCGTTCCCGAGCAGAGGGCCACGACGAAGGCGAAGACGGCCATCGTACCCAGCACCGTCACGGGAACGTGCCACGTAATGACCTTGCGCCAGAGCAGGTAGACGAATCCGGCGAGCAGCGCCAAGGCGGCTACCTCGCCCAGCGAACCGGGCATGTTGCCCAGCAGCAAGTCCTGGGCCTCTACCACGCCGGGCAGTGCGCCGTGCTTCACGGCGGCCAGGGGCGTAGCGCCCGACAGGGCGTCGAAATTACCTGCGGCAGGCATCGGGAACGAAGTCATTTGCACGGGATAGGCGATCAGCAGGAACACACGGCCGACCAATGCGGGGTTGAAGGGGTTTTTGCCCAGGCCGCCGAAGGTCATTTTGGCGATGGCGATGGCGACGAAGGCGCCGATGACGACGATCCACCAGGGAATCGATGCCGGGAGGTTGAAGGCCAGCAATACGCCCGTAACGACGGCCGACCAGTTGCAGAGCGTCAGCGGTCCGCGGACCACGTATTTCTGGATCAGGAACTCGAATGCGACGCAGCTGACTACCGAGAGCGCTGTGACGCACAATGCGCTCCAGCCGAACACTACGGTCGAAACGACCAGCGCGGGCATCAGTGCGATAACCACGTCGCGCATGATCGAAGCCGTCGACCGGAGCGTCTGCACGTGCGGTGCGGGAGCGACGATAAGTTTATTTGCCATAAATTAGTAATGTTTAGGGATTTTGCATACAATCTTATATTTCGCAGCTTATTACCTTATTCGGCCCGGTGTGGTATCCGCGGCCTTTGGCCGCGTTTGTAATTCTGACCCACCCCCCAAACCCCCGCCTCAGGCGGGGGCTTTTGGGGCAACCCGGAAAGGTCTTGCGCTATAAATAAATTCGTATGCGGTTTCCTTTTGTTTTTAACTTCGCTATTTTTTAGGCGCATTGGCGGCCGCACGGGCACGGATGATACCCATCACGTTCTGCTTGCCCAGTCGGATCCAGTCCAGCAGCGGCAGGTAGGCGGGGCACGAAGCCTGGCAGCATCCGCACTCGATGCACGAGGTAATCATCTGCTCCTCGAGCACCTCCCAACCCTTCTTGCGGGCCATCTTCGAGAGGTAGTAGGGCTCCAGACCCATCGGGCAGGCCGCGACGCACTTGGCGCACTTGATGCACTGCGAGGCTTCGCGACGTACGGCATCGCGTCCGCTCATGACCGTGACGCCCGAGCAGCCCTTCGTGACGGGCGAGTCGAGGTTGACCATCGCGCGACCCATCATCGGGCCTCCGTTGATGACCTTCAGCGCCTCGTCCTGCGGCAGGCCGCCGGCAGCTTCGATGAGCGTCGAGATGGGCGTACCCATGCGCGTCAGCAGGTTCTTGGGGGCCTTCAGACCCTTGCCCGTGATCGTCACGACGCGCTCGATGAGCGGCATGTTCTTCTGCACGGCACGGTAGACGGCATAGGTCGTCGAGGCGTTGCACACCACGGCACCCACGTCGATGGGCAGTGCGGGCGGGGGCGGAACCTGACGGCCCGTGATCGCAGCGATCAACTGCTTCTCGCCGCCCTGCGGGTACATGACTTTCAGAGGTACGACCTCGATGCCCTTATAGCCTTGGGCCAGCTTCGTAAGATGGTCGATGGCGTCGGGCTTGTTGTTCTCGATACCGATATAGGCTTTCTCTACGCCGATGGCTTTCATCAGGATGGTGACGCCGACGAGCAGTTCCTCTCCGTGTTCGAGCATCGTGCGGTGGTCCGACGTAAGGTAGGGCTCGCACTCCACGCCGTTGATGATGAGCGATTCGGCCTTCTTTCCGGGAGGTACCGACAGCTTCACGTGCGTGGGGAACGTCGCACCGCCCATGCCGACGATGCCGGCATCCTTGATCTTGGCGATGATCTCGGCTCCCGAGAGCGCGCACTCCTTGACCAACGTTTCGGAACGGTCAATGCCTTCGGCCCACTCGTCGCCTTCGCGCTTGATCGTAATCATCATCTGACGTAGGCCCTGGCCGTTGGGCTGCATGTCTACGGCGGTCACCGTGCCCGAAATCGGGGAGTGGATGTTCGCCGACATGAAGCTGGCGGCTTCGGCGATGAGCTGTCCCGTGAGAACCTTATCGCCTTTGGCGACCTTGGCGACGGCCGGTGCGCCGATATGCTGACCCAAGGGAATCGTCACCGTTTCGGGCAACGGAAGCACCTCGATGGGCTTGGCGCAACTCAGTTTATTTTCCGACGGATGAACTCCGCCCATTGGAAATGTCTTCATAACTTGCGTTTCTCTGTTTTTCGGTTCACTTATTCGGCTTTCGGTGCGGGCTTTTCAGCGGCCGGAGCTGCGGGTTTGGCAGCGGGAGCGGCAGCCGGTTTGGCAGCGGCCGGTGCGGCGGGGGCTTTGGGCTCCTTGGGCAGCGGCTCCATGCCGACGAGCTTGATGGCGCCCGTGGGGCACTCGTTCACGCACTTGCGGCACAGCTTGCACTTCTGCGGGTCGATGTAGGCGAGGTTGTTCTCCACCGTGATGGCGCCGAACGGGCAGACCTTCGCGCATTTGCCGCAGCCGATGCAACCTGCCTTGCAGGCCTTCATCACCGCGGCGCCCTTGTCCTTCGATACGCACGAAACGTATACGGCGCGGTTCTTCGGCCACTTCTTGCGCAGCTCGATGATACCCTTCGGGCAGGCTTTCACGCAGGCGCCGCAGGCGGTGCACTTGTCGGGATCGACCGTCGGGATGCCCGTCTCGGGATCGACGGCGATGGCACCGAATGCACAGACCGTCACGCAGTCGCCGTAGCCCAGGCAGCCGAATGCGCAGGCCGTTTCGCCCACGTAGAGCGACGACGCTATGGCGCACGATTTGGCACCGTCGAACGCGTTGGTACGCGGACGTTTGGCGCACGTTCCGCCGCAACGCACGGTTGCGACTTGCGGTTCCTTCTCCGCAGCGGCCTTGCCCAGGTAGGAGGCCACCGCCTTCATCACCTCGCCGCCGCCCACGGGGCAGAACAGCGCCGAAATGTCGTCGCGCTTCACCAGTGCGTCGGCCATACCCCGGCAACCGGCGAATCCGCAGCCGCCGCAGTTGGCGCCGGGCAGCATCTTCTCCACTTCGTCAATCCGCGGGTCCTCCTCGACGCGGAACTTCTGCGCCACGAAGTAGAGGATCACAGCGGAAAGTACACCCAGCGCGCACAGCGTCAGGATTGTGTAAAGTAATACTTCCATTTAGATTTTGGTTATTGTAAAATGAATTGTGTGTTCGATTTTCCGACGGAAGAGCCACAGCACGACGTAATAGAGCGCCACACCGCCCAAAGCGGCAGCGGCAGCGGCGCCTTCCGTCCAACCCAGGGGACCGACCGCCACGGCGAGCACGGCCATCAGCACGACCAGCGCACCGACATAGGCCAGCAGCACGGCGATGCCTCCGGCGCGTCGGCGCACGCCGACGACGACCCGTTCGCCCGGAGCATAGGCCGCAGCCTCCGACGTGCGGACCACGACGACTTTTTCCTGTGCTTCGGCCAGGCCGCATGCCTCGCGGGCTTTGCAGCTTCCGCAGGCGCTGCGCGAAGAGATCGTCACGTGGACCGCACCGTCCTCCGTGCGTGTCACCACGCCGCTATGTTCGATTCGGGACGACACGTCAGTCTCCGTATTTGTTGGTCAGGGGCATGAGCCGCTCGTGTCCGAAGGAGCACATCGACAGGCGCAGCACGGGCGGGAACTGGTAGCGTTTCTTCTCGTTGCGCATGATCATGGCGTGGATTTTCTCGACCACCTCCGAATCGAATCCGGCGTTGATGATCTCCTCGCGGTGCTGTCCCTCCTCGATCATG
>CANPHE010000013.1 GCA_947573795.1 uncultured Alistipes sp.
GAGCCTTCGGGCGAGAGGCAGTCCGCCGCCGGGGGTGGCGGCGAACTGCGCGATCTTAAAGGATCGCTGTTTGCAGAAAAATTCTAAAACCCGCCTCTTAGACGAGCGCAGACCGCAACCCGAAAATGCCTTTCATTTCACACCTCCTCGGAAACCGGTTGTTTCGTCTCCGCCCTTAGCGGCAGCGGCTTGGTACAGAAATACCAGTCGTAACACTGCATTCCTTCGGACGAACGCTCCGTACCGTCGTAGGTCGCAGGCGCCGGAACGATGATATCGTCGCCGGGCTGCCAATCGGCGGGCAGCGCCACCTTGTATTCGTCGATGGTCTGCAACCCCACGAGGATTCGTTTGAGTTCGTCGAAGTTACGCCCCAATTGCATGGGGTAGTAGACTACCGCCCGCACCGTAGCCTTGGGATCGATGAAAAACACCGCACGCACGGCCGCCGTAGTACCGGCTCCGGGTTGGATCATGCCGTACTTGCGCGCCACCTCCATCGACATGTCAGCGATCAGCGGGAATTTCATCTCCACCTTTTTGTGTCCCTTGAACTCGATCCGGTCGTGAATCGAACGCAGCCAAGCGATATGGCTGGCATTCGTCCCGACCGAAAGGCCCACCAAACGGCAGTTCAGGGCTTCGAACTCAAGCTGCATGGCACCGAACAGCACGAATTCCGAAGTACAGATCGGCGTGAAATCCGACGGATGGCTGAACAATATGACCCACTTCCCTCTGAAATCCTGCGGGAAGCGGATTTTTCCCTGCGTAGTCTCGGCTTCGAAAGCCGGAGCTTTGTCGCCGATGAGCGGCATCGTGTAAGTTTGATTCTCCATAATTGCGAATTTATGTTTCGTCGGTCTCCTGCAAATACGGTTCCGTTTCGGAATATCGCATCCGATTGTGGTACGCATTTTGCCGCCGAATATAGTGTTCTAAATATTTTTTGCCATGAATACGAAAAAACAGGACCCGAAAACGACCGGTTCCGAATTCCATCAGTTCTTCGTCGACCAAATCAAGGATATCTACTGGGCCGAGAAACACTTGAAACCGGCATTGATGAAGATGAGCCGTGCGGCGACGAGTCCCTCGCTGACCAGTGCATTCAAGAAACATTACAGCGAAAGCGACGCACAAATCGCCGTGCTCGACCGGATTTTCGAACTGTTAGGCGTCAAACCGCAGGCCAAACGCTGCGCAGCGATGGCCGGACTTCTGGAAGAGGCCGACAGCATGATCTCCGACACCGACCGCAACAGTTTCGTACGCGACGCCGGACTGATCCTCGCGGCGCAGAAGGTCGAACATTACGAGATCGCCACCTACGGTACGCTGAATGCCTTGGCAGCCTATCTGCCCGAAAAGAAGATCAAAAAGCTGATCGCCGACACGCTGGCCGACGAAAAAAAGACCGACGCGGCGCTTACGAAACTCGCCGAGGAGTTCGTCAACGAATGCGCAGCCGTGGAGTAGCGTCATCCGCGACGATCGCCCGAAGAGAGGACCTTTGCGGTTCTCTCTTTTTTTGCCGCATTATCCGCTGCGTTTCTCGGCAAATATCGCTATATTTGCGATTGAATAACCCCCAAAACGATTTGCCTATGAGAAAATAACAGCGTATAACAAACGATTCACCGCGTGTCGGCACGACGATCGGATTGCCGGCACTTACCTATAAAAAGCGTTAGCTTTGTACCTTGCTTTCTGAAAATCTGGAAAATTTGACGAGCAACCAAGGAATGAAGTTTGACGCTCACGTCTACGACGTGGGCTTCATTCTGTATTTGGTTGCATAGGTTATTCCAGAGCCTCAGAAAGCAAATCAGAGTTTTGTCCCACGTTTTTTGTATGCCCATACCTCAACCCAAACGCCGAGGGACACGGCACAAAAACACAATCCAAGCCATGAAAAATCTCGTTTTATTCATTGCATGCTTTACGCTTATCGCAATGGTCACTTCTTGTAACAAATCTATGATGAAACAGACTTCGCCCGTTTATTCTCTCACGAACAGCCAGGTTTCGAACGGCGAGCTGCAAACCGTCCTCGAAACCAAAGGACAACTCCGGGGAGAGGTCAGCGGCAAATTCAGTCTGTTCGGCCGTTCGATCAAAGGGAAAAATCACAAGTACGTCATGGACAATACGAACAGTCTGAAACCGCGCGGAATCGAGGCCGCCAAAGCAGCCGCGCTCTACCAAGCACTCGAAGGCACAGATTGCGACATCATCCTGGCTCCGGTCTATAACGTCACGACCAAAGGGCGCAAGTTCACAGTCAAGGTAACGGGTATCGGCGCCAAAATTCAAGGCGTAGAACAAAAATAGGAACATGGGGCGCCCTCCGGCAAAAGGCGCCCCCTTTCCGTATGGCAATATCTGCGGCGAACTGTCTGCGAAACTCCCGGAAAGCAAAGCCTTATCTTACTATCTTCGGCGGCTCGCACCTTCGACCGGCCCAGCCGCCGAAGACGATTATTGTCTGAGAACCTTTTTCCCGGTTCTTGCCGAACAGCCACCGCACGACACCGCCAAGCCTCCTACGAATTGCACCCGAAATCTCCTTTTTAGAGATTTCGGGTGCATCAAAAACAGCGAACAAAACGGCCGCGCCCCAAACGACGCCCCGGCCGCTCCGCTCAACGTATCTTGCGAATAATCTCGCCGCCGTGGCGGATCGCCTCCTCGTTGGCCGAAAGCATCTTCCAAGCGCGCTCCGGAAGCGACTTTTTCAGACCGATCATCACATTCTCCATCTCCACGACGGGGCAGACCTTCAGATAGCCGCCCAGAATCATCGTGTTGAAGAGCTTGGCTTGTCCCATGCGGGCACACTCCGACGTAGCGTCGATCGCATAGACCGAGATATCCTCGCGCACGGGATGACGCGTAATGCCGTTCGTGTCGTAGATCAGCACTCCGCCCGGTTTGACCATCGGTTCGAACTTCTCCATCGACTGCTGGTTCAGGATGATCGCCGTGTCGAATTCGTGGGCGATGGGCGACGAGATTTTCCGGTCGGAGAGGATCACCGTCACGTTGGCCGTACCGCCGCGCATCTCAGGACCGTAGGAGGGCATCCACGTAACCTCGTAATCCTGCATTACCCCCGAGTAAGCCAGGATTTTACCCATCGAAAGGACGCCTTGTCCTCCGAATCCCGCAATTATCAATGTCTCTTTCATGGTTCTCCTCCTATTTGATTTCCTTGATATCGCCCAGCGGATAGTAGGGCAGCATGTTCTGCTCCAGCCATTCGTTCGATGCCACGGGCGAAAGTTTCCAACCGCTGTTGCAGGTCGATACGACCTCCACGAGCGAGAAGCCTTTCCCCTCCATCGAACGCTGAAACGCCTTCTTGATCGCAGCCTTGCATTTACGCACGTTGGCGGGTTTGTGGACGCTCTGACGCGTGATGAAGGTCGCACCGTCGAGGTGGGCCATCATCTCGGCGATCTTGTAGGGATAACCGTTCAACCGCGGATCACGTCCGTAGGGCGTCGTCGCAGTCTTCATACCCAGCAGGGTAGTGGGAGCCATCTGACCGCCCGTCATGCCGTAGATCGCATTGTTGATATAGATCGCCACGACATTCTCGCCGCGGGCCGCCGCATGGATCGACTCCGCCGTGCCGATGGCCGACAGGTCGCCGTCGCCCTGGTAGGTGAAGACCAAATTCCCGGGCATCAGACGTTTCATCGCCGTAGCCACTGCCAAAGCACGTCCGTGCGCCGCTTCGATCCAATCGATATCGATATAGTTGTAGGCGAATACCGAACAGCCTACGGGCGAAACGCCCACCGTACGTTCGGCGAGTCCCAGTTCGTCGATGACCTCGGCGACGAGTTTATGCACCGTACCGTGGCTGCATCCCGGACAATAGTGCATCACATGGTCGGTGATGAGTTTCGGTTTTGCGTAAACCAGATTCTCCTGTTTGATTTCAACCTCTGCCATCGTCTCTACTTTTTAATCAGTTTTTCTTTGAGTGCCTCCAGCACTTCGTCGGGGTTGAAGAGCATGCCGCCCTGACGTCCGTAATGGGCTACGGGAGCCTTGCCCTCGACGGCCAGGCGCACGTCCTCGACCATCTGGCCCGCGTTGAGCTCGGCCGCGAGGAATCCCTTCACGCCGCGCGATGCCAACTCGGCAATCGGCTTCGAAGGGAAAGGATACAGCGTGATCGGACGCAGCAGTCCGACCTTCAGCCCCTCGGCGCGGGCCATCTCGACCGTCGCCGAGCAGATGCGGGCCGATGAACCGAACGCCACGATGACATAATCCGCATCGTCGCAATCGATCGCTTCGTAGCGCACCTCGTCGCGCTCCATCGCTTCGTATTTGGCCTGAAGGCGCTGATTGATGATCTCCATCTTCTCGGATTGGAGTTCGAGCGACGTGACGACGTTGCGGCCGCGCGTCGCAGGTTTGCCTTGGGCTGCCCAACTGCCGCACTCGGCACGCAGCTCCTCATCGGTCTTGCGCGGACGCTGGGGTGCCAGCACGACCTTCTCCATCATCTGACCGATGGCGCCGTCGGCCAGGATCATTGCCGGATTGCGGTATTTGAACGCCAAGTCGAACGCCAGCGCCACGTGGTCGTGCATCTCCTGCACCGAGTTGGGCGCCAGTACGATCAAACGGTAATCGCCGTGACCGCCGCCCTTGCAGGCCTGGAAATAGTCGCCCTGCGAAGGCTGAATCGTCCCGAGGCCCGGGCCGCCGCGCTGGCAGTTGATAATCAGACAAGGCAACTCCGCACCGGCCAGATAACTGATACCCTCGGCCATCAGGCTGATACCGGGACTCGACGAGGAGGTCATCACCCGTTTACCCGCCGACGCACCGCCGTAGACCATGTTGATCGACGAAATCTCCGATTCGGCTTGCAGCACGACCATGCCGGTCGTCTCCCAGGGTTTGAGCTCCATGAGCGTCTCCATCACCTCCGACTGCGGGGTGATCGGGTAACCGAAATACCCGTCGCAACCGTAGCGAATCGCCGCATGGGCGATCACTTCGTTGCCTTTCATCAGTTTCACCTCTTTCTCTGCCATAGCCCTATTCGAATTTTTGACGATACACCGAGATCACGCTGTCCGGACAGATCACCGCACACGAAGCACATCCCGTGCACGCATCGGGATTCGCCATCCGGGCTACCGGATAGCCCTTGCCGTTGACCTCGACCGACATAGCGAGCACATCGCACGGGCAGGAGGCCACACAGACCCCGCATCCCTTGCACCGCTCCTTGTCGACGACGATCGTTCCTTTGATTTTAGCCATAATGCCTTCTCTTGTTTAGTTCTTACAAATATAGGTTTTTTCCGGCGATTTTCCGCACGCGAAGCGAAAAAATATGCAGCACAAAAAATGCCCCGGTCTCGCACCGGGGCATTCGTCGAAACGAACGGAATATTATCGCTCGATCTCCGCTTTCGGATCGGGACCGTATCGGTTATCGCCCGGGGTACCGGCCGAACAAAAGATGTAAAGCATCGCAATCGCATATATCGCAGTCACCAGATACAGGATAGGAATACAAGCCCAAATAGCGGTCAAGACGAAAGTCAATTGCAATAATAAGGAAATCAAGCAGACAAGTATAATAACGAAAAGTATCAAACAAGGCCACAACAGCAACTTGCCGCTGCGGCCCATATCATGCAACCGACGCACCGAAACGGCAAGTCCCGGCAAGAACAAGAACAGGCCCGTCAGCATGTAAAACCATAAACCGTCAACCGCATCGAACATCATCCAGTCGAGACACCAAGCAACGATCATGAAGATGAATTGAAACAATACGAAATACCAATATTCGGCACGACGGGCTCGCCCCGAGAAGGTCGCATAATTGCGAATACATTTAATGAACCATTTCATATCCTGTGTGTTTTGAGTGAAAGTTGCACAAATATATATAAAAATATTGAATTCCACCGAATTAAGACTATAAAAATCGCGAACGGCATCGGCCTCGGACAGCATAATCCGAAACAGATACGACGCCAATCCGCCATATGTCGCAAGAGTGCGGGCTTCGCAGGCTGCTTGCCGCAAGCGTCATCTATGAACAAACGAAGGGCTGTTCGACGAACAGCCCCTCGTATTCCGTAAAGTCCGAAACTATCGATCCTCCGCCCCGAACGAGTGAATCACCACACCCGAACGCAGTTTGGGTTCGAACCACGTCGTCTTCGGCGGCATGATATTGCCCGTATCGGCGATATCGATCAACTGCTGCATCGAAACGGGGTAGAGGGCGAACGCCACCTGCATCTCGCCGCTGTCCACACGCCGTTTCAACTCGCCGAGGCCGCGGATGCCCCCGACGAAATCGATCCGCTTCGACGTGCGCAGGTCCTTGATATCCAGAATCGCATCGAGCACCCGATTCGAGAGCACCGTGACGTCCAGCACCCCGATCGGGTCGTTATCGTCGTAGGTTCCCGGCCGCGCCGTCAAGCTGTACCAACGGCCGTCGAGATACATCGCGAAGTTGTGCAACGCCACAGGACGATACTCCTCCGCACCCTTGTCTTCGACGACGAAATCAACGCTCAGTTTTTCGAGCAACTGTTCCGGCGTCAGCCCGTTCAGGTCCTTCACCACACGGTTGTAGTCGATGATGCGCAACTGCCCGGCGGGGAAGGTCACGGCCAGGAAGTAGCAATACTCCTCCTCGCCCGTGTGCGCCGGATTCTTCGCCTTGCATTCGGCACCCACGCGCGCGGCAGCGGCCGTGCGGTGGTGTCCGTCGGCAACGTAGAGGGCCGGAATTCCGGCGAAAATCTCCGTGATGCGGTCGTTGGTTTTCCGGTCGCGGATCACCCACAACTTGTGCCCGAATCCGTCAGCGGCCGTAAAGTCGTAATCCGGGGCGTTGGCAGCCACCGTATCGGCGACGATGCGATCGATCTCCGCGTTATCGGGATAAGCGAAAAACACAGGCTCGATATTGGCTTGCTGGTTGCGCACGTGAATCATGCGGTCCTCCTCCTTGTCGGGGCGCGTCAGTTCGTGTTTTTTGATGGCTCCCGAGAGATAATCCTCGAAATGACAGCACATGGCCAGACCGTACTGCGTGCGCCCCTCCATCGTCTGCGCGTAAATATAATAGTACTCCTCGGGGTCCTGCTGCAACCAGCCCTCGCGGCGCCAGCGGCGGAAATTCTCCACGGCCCGATCGTAGACCTCCTGCGAATGTTCGTCGGCAATGGGGGAGAAGTCGATCTCGGGCTTGATGATGTGCAGCAACGAGCGCTCCGTAGCTTCAGCCTGCGCCTCGGCCGAATTCAACACGTCGTAAGGACGCGACGCCACTTCGGAGGCATGCTCCTTCGGAGGGCGTATTCCGCGAAAAGGTTTGATTCGTACCATTACTATATAAGGTTCATTGTGGGTTGTACCCGAAGCCCCCGCCTGAGGCGGGGGTTTGGGGGTGGGTCAGATTTGTAAACGCGGCGAAACGCCGCGAGGCTTCGGCCATCCTAAGCAAAAATGCAGTCGGGCAACCGCAACGGGGTATTATACGACTACTTGTTCACCTGAAAACGGGTATTTCCCGTCTTGAAGAAGTCGACGATCTGCGACGCGGCAGCCAGACCGGCATTGATGTTGGCCTCGGCGGTCTCGGCACCCATCTTCTTCGCCGTAGCGAAGACGCGCTTGCCGAACTGCTCGTCCAGCTCCGGCTGAATGCCCGCAGCGATATCGGTCGCATACTTCAGATCGGCACGCTCCGTGAGCGCCCGGCGGAGTCCCTCCTCGTCGATCACCTCCTTGCGAGCCGTGTTGACCAGCGTCGCACCTGCGGGCATCGACATCATGAGGTCGTAGCCGATCGAACCGCGCGTTTGCTCCGTAGCGGGGATATGCAGCGAAAGGTAGTCCGACGCCCGGTAAAGCTCCTCAACGGAAGCCACCTGCCGCACGCCGTCGGCCTCGAAGACGGCCGGATCGGTGATGAACGGGTCGTAGGCCACGACCTCCATACCCAACGCCTTACCTTTGCGGCCGACCAGACGGCCGACGTTTCCGTAAGCGTGGATACCGAGCGTCTTGCCCTGGATTTCCGTGCCGGTGCCGGGCGTGAAGCGGTTGCGGGCCATGAAGATCATCATCGCCACAGCCAGCTCGGCCACGGCGTTGGAGTTCTGACCCGGAGTGTTCATCACCACGATGCCGCGCTCCGTAGCAGCCGCCAGGTCCACGTTGTCGTAACCCGCACCGGCCCGCACGACGATCTTGAGGTTCTTCGCCGCATCGATCACCTCGCGCGTCACCTTGTCGCTGCGCACGATCAGCGCGTCGACATCGGCGACAGCCTCCAACAACTGCGCCTTGTCCGTATATTTTTCGAGCAGCGCCAGTTCGTAACCCGCGCCTTCGACGATTCCGCGAATACCCTCCACCGCTTTCCGGGCGAAAGGCTTCTCGGTCGCAACCAGTATTTTCATATTTTCGAGCAATGATGTGAAATAAACTACGTTCTCTTTTTTCGTCTCCCGCATCAGCGGAACGATCGTGGGGCACATTGTTTCCAGCAATTATAACGCACTTCGGTCTCCGGAAGCAATCGTTTCACTGCCGCTCGCGGCATTCAAACCGCAGCCTCTCCTCTCGGAAGGCCGCCGTCAGGAAGCAACTCGGCGAACCGTCAGTACATACCATATAATCACCTTATTTCGCGTGTTTCTCAGCGAATTCGCGCATGCAGTCCACCAACACCTGTACGCTCTCGATCGACAGGGCGTTGTAGCACGACGCACGGAAACCGCCCACCAGACGGTGGCCTTTGATACCCACGATATCGCGGCTCTTGGCGAACTCCATGAACTCGGGAGCCAGCTCCTCGTTGCCCTCGGTCATCACGAAGCAAATGTTCATCAACGAACGGTCCTCCTTCTCGACGGTGCCGCGGAAAAGCGGGTTGCGGTCGATCTCGTCGTAGAGCAGCTTCGCCTTGGCGAGGTTGCGGCGGTAAATTTCCTCCACGCCGCCGATCGACTTCAACCAGCGCAGCGTCTCCATAAGCACGTAGATCGGGAAGACGGGCGGGGTATTGAACATCGAGTTGTTCTCGACGTGCGTACGGTAGGATACCATCGTCGGCAGGTCGCGCACGATCCGATCGAGCATATCCTCGCGGATGATGGCGAAAGCCACGCCGGCCGGAGCCAGGTTCTTCTGCGCACCGCCGTAGATCATGGCGTATTTCGTCACGTCGACCGGCCGCGAAAGGATATCCGACGACATGTCGGCGATCAAGGGCACGGGCGACGAGAGGTCCTCGTGGTACTCCGTACCGTAAATCGTGTTGTTGGAGGTGATGTGGAGATAGTCCAGGTCCTCGGGAATCGCGAAACCTTTGGGAATATAGGTGAAATTGCGATCCTCCGACGTCGCCAGCACCTCGACCTCGCCGTAGCGTTTGGCCTCTTTGATGGCTTTCTTCGACCAGACGCCCGTATTCACGTAGCCGGCCTTCTTGCCGAGGAAATTGGCGGGAATCTGATAGAAATAGGTACTGGCACCGCCTCCCAGGTAGATGATCTTGTAATTATCGGGAATATGGAGCAACTCGCGGAACAGGGCGTCGGCCTCGGCCATAACCGCATCGAAATCCTTGGTACGGTGGGAAATCGAGAGAATCGAAAGTCCCGATCCGTTGAAATCGAGCACCGCCTGCGCAGCCTTTTCGATCACCTCGTCCGCCAGGACCGAAGGTCCCGCATTGAAATTGTGCTTTTTCATATCAAAAATCGTATTATTTGGGTTATTCTCATCAACCTGTTAGTTTGCTAACACAAATATAGATATATTATTTCGAACCGCAAGGGGGTTCGGCGATAAATTTCATTCCCGGCCCGGAATGCTCGGCTTTTTGAATTGTTTTTATTATTTTTGCCGAAATTTATGATTTTTCGGCACCATGATAAAATCGATGACAGGCTTCGGAAAAGGCGAAGCCGTTCTACAGAACAAAAAAATCACGGTAGAAATCCGGTCGCTGAACTCCAAACAGATGGACCTCAGTTTGCGGCTCCCGGCCATCTACCGCCAGTCGGAGTATGAAATCCGCACGATGATCGCCCGTTCGCTGCAACGCGGCAAGATCGAGGTGATCGTCGGTTACGAAACGCAAAGCGTGCAGACACCCGCACGAATCAACCGCGAACTGTTCCGCGAATACCTGCGTCAGATGACCGACACGCTCAACTTCTCGGGCATCGACGCCGACTACGACGCCATCCTTCCGGTAATCATGCGACTCCCGGAGGTGGTCTCGACCGAGGCGCAAACCATCTCCGACGAAGAGCACGCAGCCCTCTTGAAAGCCGTCGAAGCGGCCATCGCACAACTCGACGCTTTCCGCAAACAGGAGGGTGCCGCACTGATCGCCGACCTGTTGCGCCGGGTCGATCTGATCGAAGGTTACAAAAAAGAGGTCGAACCCTACGAGAAGGGGCGCACCGAGACCGTCCGGGCCCGTATCCTGGACCACTTCGCCCAACTCAAAGTCGATGCGGACAGCAACCGCCTCGAACAGGAGATGATTTTCTACCTCGAGAAACTCGACATCACCGAAGAAAAGGTCCGCCTGAAAAACCACTGCGACTACTTCCGCGCCGTGGCCTCCGAGGAGGAGGGCGTAGGCCGCAAACTGGGCTTCATCGCCCAGGAGATGGGCCGCGAAATCAATACGATGGGTTCGAAGGCCAACGAAACGCACATCCAGATTCTCGTCGTGAAGATGAAGGACGAGCTGGAAAAGATCAAAGAACAGGTACTCAACATACTCTAATGGGCAAAGTCGTTATTTTTTCGGCACCGAGCGGTTCGGGCAAGACCACCATCGTCCGGCAGATGCTCGAACGATTCGAACAACTCGAATTTTCCGTCTCGGCCACGAGCCGGGCACCGCGCGGATGCGAACGCGACGGCGTGGACTACTATTTCCTCTCGCAGGAGGAGTTCATGCGCGCCGTGGCCGAAAAACGCTTCGTCGAGTGGGAGGAGGTCTACCGCGGCACCTGCTACGGCACGCTGCGCAGCGAAGTGGAGCGCATCTGGGCCAAGGGCCATACGATCGTCTTCGACGTGGACGTCATCGGCGGCATCAACCTCAAACGCATCTTCGGCGAGGAGGCCTGCTCGATCTTCGTCATGCCCCCCTCGGTCGAGGAGCTGCGCCGCCGTCTGGAAGGACGCGGCACCGACGCCCCGGAGGTGATCGACCGCCGCGTAGCGAAAGCCGAATTCGAGCTCACGAAAGCCCCCGAGTTCGACCGCATCGTCGTCAACGACCGGCTGGAAGACGCCCTGCGCGAAACCGCCGAACTGCTCGAAGCATTCATAGCACGATAGGACGATGGAACGCGTCATGCTCTATTTCGGGTCGTTCAACCCGGTGCACAAGGGACATATCGCCCTGGCCGAATACGTGCTGGAGAAGGGGCTGTGCGACCGGACGGTGCTGATCGTCTCGCCGCAAAGCCCTTACAAGCAGGCTGCCGGACTGGCCCCGGTCATCGATCGGTTCGAAATGGCCGAGATCGCATGCGCCGCCTCGAAATACCCCGACCGCATCCAGGCTTCGGCCGTCGAGACGCTGCTTCCGCAACCCTCCTACACGATCGACACGCTGCGTTTCCTGGAGGAGCAGTGCGGCGGAAAGATGCGCTTCTCGATCCTCATGGGAGCCGATCAGATCGAAGGACTCGACGGCTGGAAGGAGGCCGAACGCATCCTCGAATATCCGATTTATGTCTATCCCCGGCGCGGTGAAAAGGTCTCGCGCCACACCGACCGCATCATAGTGCTCGACGACGCCCCGTTGCAGGATTTCGCCGCGACCGACATCCGCGCCCGGATACCCTTCGGCGAAGATGTTTCGGCAATGGTCCACCCCAAGGTGCTGGCCTACATCCGCGACAAGGGCCTTTGGAGTGCGGAATCCGTGCTGCGCGACTTCGACGCACGCATCGAGGAGCGCCCCGACGAAGCCGCCTACCTCGCCCGCGGAAAACATTACTATCGCCTCAACCGCTGGGGCGACGCCCTGAACGATTTCAACCGCGCGCTGAGTCTGAATCCCGATTCGGCCGAGGCGCAGCAATACGCCCGGATGGTCCGCGAAATCCTCGACTTCCGATACAAAGACATATACAATCCCTGATGGAAAAGCTCAAAATAGCCCTTTTGGCCGGCGGCGACTCCCCCGAGCGGGAGATCGCCCTCCAGAGCGCCGCACAGATCGAGGCGGCGCTCGACCGCACGAAATACGACATCACGCTGATCGACCTGCACCACCGCGACTGGCACTACACGGCTCCCGACGGCCGGCAGTGGCAGATCGACAAGAACGATTTCTCGCTCACGGTGGACGGCACTCGCACGGAGTTCGACTACGCGCTGATCCTCATCCACGGCACCCCGGGCGAGGACGGCAAGCTGCAAGGCTACCTCGACATGATGGGCGTTCCCTATTCGTCGTGCTCCATGACCTCGTCGGTCATCACCTTCGACAAGATCACCACCAAGCGCACGCTGGCCGGACGCGTCCGCCTGGCCCGCGAAATCTTCCTGCGGCGGGGCGATACGGCCGACCCCGAACAGATCGTCGACCGCCTCGGCCTGCCGCTCTTCGTCAAGCCCAACGCCAACGGCTCGTCGTTCGGCGTGACGAAGGTCCACACCCGCGAGGAGTTGCCCGCAGCACTCGAAGCAGCCTTCGCCCAGGGCGACGAAGTACTGATCGAGGAGTGCATCTCGGGGCGCGAAATGGGTTGCGGCGTGATGATCGCCGGGGGCAAAGAGTATCTGTTCCCCATCACGGAGATCGTTTCGAAGAAGGATTTCTTCGACTACGAAGCCAAATACACGGCCGGATTCTCCGACGAGATCACCCCGGCGGATATCACCCCCGAGGTACGCGCCGAGCTCAACCGCATGACGCTCGACGCCTACCGAACGTGCCGCTGCTCGGGCGTCGTACGCGTGGATTTCATCGTTACGCCCGAAGGCAAACCCTATTTCATCGAACTGAACTCCATTCCGGGCATGAGCGCGGGCAGCATCGTCCCCAAGCAGGTGCGCCAGATGGGCATGACGCTCGGGGAGATCTACGACATCATCATCGCCGATACCTGCCGAAAATGATCGAAATAGACGATAAAATCGTAAGCGCCGACCTGCTGCGCGAATGTTTCGCCTGCGACCTCTCGCAGTGCAAGGGCATCTGCTGCGTCGAAGGCAATGCCGGAGCGCCGCTCGAAATCGAGGAGGGGGACATCCTCGAACAGGAGTACCCCAACTACAAGCCCTACATGACCGCCGCGGGCATCGAGGCCGTCGAGCGGCAGGGATTCCTGGTGGTGGACGAAGACGGCGACTACACCACACCGCTGGTGGACGACGCCGAATGCGCCTACGCCTACCAGGAGAACGGCGTCACGCTCTGCGCCATTGAGAAGGCCTGGACCGAAGGCAAGACTCCGTTTCGCAAACCCATCTCGTGCCACCTCTATCCGATCCGTCTGACCCGTTTTTCCAACGGCACGATCGGACTCAACTATCACCGCTGGTCGGTCTGCGCTCCGGCGCGCGCCTGCGGTCGCAAATTAGGCGTTCCGGTCTACCGGATGCTGCGCGAACCGATCATCCGCCGCTTCGGCGAGGATTTCTACGAAGCCTTGGAAGCCGCCGAAAAATACCTGAATCAAAAGTAAACGAACATGATAAGACACATCCTACCCATAGCGCTGCTCGCCGCATGCACGGCCGTGCTTCCCGCCTCAGCCCGTGCGCCGAAAGCTCCGAAACAGAGCAAGGCGCAACTCGAAAGGCAACGGGCCATAATGACCGACTCGCTGCGCATCATCACGCTCCGACTGGCCTCGACCGTAGATTCGCTGCGCCATCGGCTCGAAATCGCCGAAGCGGCGCAGGAGGAGGCCGAATCCGTGCCCGTCACCATCACGATGGTCGATCCCCAGCAGGCGGCCACCGATTCGGTCGCATCGTTGCGCCAGCGGCTCCAGCGCAAGCAAATATCCTCGACGTTCGACACCAACGGCTTGACGGTCATTGATTCGCTCTCGTCGGGCAACGATGCGCTTTACGTTATTCTGTACAGTAACAACACCTGGAAATACGTGCGGAACCGCGAAGTGGCGAAAGACAGCACGATCTTCGAAAGATATTGGGACACCTCGACGCTCTTCCCGTATCGCGAACTGAACACGGCGGAAATTCCCCAGTCTGTAGTCATCGATCTGGTGGACGAGACCTCGGGGTATCACTGTCCTTTCCAAGGTACGATCCATCCACGCGGTAAATACGGACCGCGCCGTCGCCGCCAGCACCAGGGCGTCGACCTGCCGCTCAAGATCGGCGACCCGATCTACGCCACCTTCAGCGGCCGCGTGCGCATCTCGCAATACAACAAGGGCGGTTACGGCAATCTGGTCATCATTCGCCACGACAACGGACTGGAGACCTACTACGGCCACTTGTCGGAACGCATGGTCGAAGCAGGGCAATGGGTCGAAGCGGGACAGATCATCGGACTCGGCGGCTCGACGGGACGTTCGACGGGGCCCCACCTCCACTTCGAAACGCGTTACTACGGACAGTCGTTCGATCCCGAGCGATTGATCGACTTCAAGAACGGCCTGCTGTGCCGCGAAACGTTCCTGCTCAAAAAATCCTTCTTCAGCATCTATTCGAATGCCGGTCAGGACTTCGACGACGAGCTGGCCAACGAGGAGGAGGACAAGAAGGAAGCCGCCGAAAAGGCCGCCATGCGTTATCACCGCATCAGGTCGGGCGACACGCTGGGTGCCATCGCCCGCAAATACGGCACGACGGTCACCAACATCTGTCGTCTGAACGGCATCAAATCCACGACGATTCTGCGCATCGGACGCTCGCTGCGCGTACGGTAACGGTAACTCTGCCGAAATGCAAAAGCCCCTCTTTCGGAGGGGCTTTTCCGTTATCCGCACGCAGCGGCCTATCGTTTGGACTGGATCGCATCGACGGCATCGATCACGGCACCGCGGAATCCCTTACGTTCGAGTTCGGCCACGCCGACGATCGTCGTGCCGCCAGGCGAGCAGACGGCATCCTTCATCGCCCCGGGGTGCGTTCCGCTCTCCAACTGGAGTTTTCCCGTGCCGACGATCATCTGGCTCGCCATCCGGTAGGCATCCGCCCGCGGAATACCGTGCTTGACGGCCGCATCGCCCAGCGCCTCGACGAACATCGCGACGAACGCCGGGCCGCATCCGCAGATCGTACCGGCAATACCCAGCAGCGGAGTATCCACCTCCATGACCAGGCCGACATGCTCCAGCAACCCGCGCACGGCCGTCCACTCCGCCTGCGAAAGGGAGTGGCGGCGTTCGCAGACGACGATGCCTTCACCGACCGCCACGGGCGTATTGGGCACCGTACTGAGGTGATGCGTTCCCGGTGCAAGCAGCGCCTCGTAACGCTCGAAAGTGTATCCGGCAACCACCGACACGACGATCTTGCCGAGCAGCCGTTCGCGCACAGGCGCCAGGACAGCTTCGACCTGGTGCGGTTTCACAGCCACGACCACCACATCGGCGAAATCCGCCACCGCGGCGGCATCCGCCAGCGGAACCATTCCTTCGGGTTCCGTATTGCGGCGCAGTTTCTCCCAATCGCGCGCGCAGGCCGCGATAGCACCCGGCTCCACAGCGCCCGTACGGACAAGCCCTCCGGCCAGTGCCCGGGCCATATTTCCGAATCCGATAAATCCAATTTTCATATTTCCGAATATTAGTAACTACATACAACTTGACACCCCGTCCGTTGTCGGCCCGCCGATGCGCTCAGGAAGGTCCTCCGCCAGCGTGGGCTATCCCGCGCACGGCCCAGCCGCCGAAGAATACTACTTCTCGCTGTAATCGCGTTCGCCGAAGATGCGCGAGCCAACGCGCACCATCGTCGAACCGCACTCGACCGCCAGCGGATAATCGTCCGACATGCCCATCGAAAGGGTATCGAACTCCTCACCGAAGTAGGGCCGTAATTCCACGAAGCAGCGGTGCAGGGCCTCGAAATCGCGTCGTACGACGGTCTCGTCATCGGTGTTGGTCGCGATGCCCATCACCCCGCGTACCCGGATGTTCGGCATCGCAGCGAACGATTCGGCACGGGCGTACTCCAGCAACTCGTCTGCCACCCAGCCTGTTTTGGTCTGCTCCTGCGCCACGTGGATTTCGAGCAGGATATCGATCCTCCGGCCGCAACGCGCGGCTTCGCGCTGAATGGTCGTAGCGAGCCGCTCACTGTCCACCGACTGGATCAGCGCGACGAACGGTGCGATCGAACGCACCTTGTTGGTTTGCAGGTGGCCGATCATGTGCCAGGCGATATCGTGGGGCAACATCTCGTATTTGGCGCACAACTCCTGCGGGCGGCTCTCGCCGAAAATACGCTGTCCGGCCTCGTAGGCCTGACGGATCGCCTCGGCAGGGTGGGTTTTCGACACGGCGACCAGCGTCACGCCCTCGGGCAGCGAAGCGCGCACGTGCGACAATCGGGAAGCTATGATATCCTCCATCTCAATTGTTTTTTGGGGAGCGTAAAATTACATAAATTCCGGCAAAAAAAGAACCCGGATAAACCGGGTTCGAAACAAATATTGGCAACGTATATAGCTTTACACCTTAATTCGCTTAGAATGGTGTATTATCGTGCCAGGACGATCGCGCGGTAGGGGAGTCCCTCACCCGGAAGCGCCCGCCACACGTGCTGCTTCCGGTCGTAGGCCCGAATCCGGCGAATACCCTGCATATCCTCGGTCAACAGATAAATTTCCTGCCCTTCGCTGTCGAGGTCGACCGCAACGGACCATACGGCATCGTCCGACGTCGCGAAAGGCTCCTCGAAAGCCATCGAAGCGACATCGAACAGACGCAGTTCGCTCGCACCGCCGCCGGGCTTCGAGATCGCATAACCGCCCGCAAGGTAATTCTTCGACACGCCCTCCTCGCGGCTGCGCACCGTCACGAAAGGGATCAGCGCCCCGGCCTCGATCGGTTCGCCGACACGCACCTGCCCCGAACCGGCGCAGAGCACGACAGGTACGAAACTCCCGTCGCCGCGGTCCGCGGCCAAGAGCAGGCATCCGTCCGAAGTCGCCGCGAACGGAGTCGTCGCGAGCATTTCGGGGGTCACCCCCTCGGGCAACGTCCACCGAACGGGCTGCACCGGAGAGGTACGGGTCGCGTTGAGATGCTCCAACCAGAGCTGCCCGTCACGACTGGCCAGGTAACCCACCGACGACGCGATCGTCCCGACCGCGACATACTGCTGCGGGTCGGAATCGGCCCAATAGCCCATCGTCAGATCGTAGAAAAAGCCCACACAGCCTTCGCCACGCGCCGCCAGGCCGTAGATGCGATTCGAACCGTAGTCGTTCACGGGACAATGCGCATCGATGCCATCGAGACACTTTACATAGACCCCGGCGCCCGATTCGGAATCGATCCGGTCGACGTACGTATCGTCGCCGGAGATATGGACACCGTACAACGCATATCGATCGGGGGCCTGTCCGTCCGAAACGCGGATCGTTCCCAACATCTGCATACGTCCCTCCCGGAACAGCAGAATTCCGACCGTCGAGGCGGGATAGCCGCCCGGCGCCAGGAACGTAATTTCAGTTTCGGTGCGTTCCCACTCGACGGCCCAGATGCCTTTGGCATATCCTTCGGGAAACAACTCGTCCTCCAGCGGATAGCGGATATCGAACATAATACGGTCCTGCGGCTCGAATCCCGTGGCACGGACCGTCACGGGATCACCGGGTGCAAAAATCGCATCTTCAGCGATTTCGATATCCGTCACGAAGATTTTCGAGGACTCATCGTCCGTCCGGCACGCCGCAAACAGAACCCCGAACAACAGCGTGCAAACGAGTCTTTTCAACATAGCAACTTGTTTTACAATTAGTTACCCGCCATTCGGGGGGGGGTATTTCCGGATTCCGGACCACCCGGAATCACTACAAATATACGGATTTTTTGCCATTTGCGATTTGTTTCGTACATTTGTTTCAAAACTCGAACGCACTATGAAAAGACTTCTTACGATCCTCGCGGCGGTCGTGCTCGGCACGACGACACCCGCGCAGGCCTGCACGAACTTCATCGTCACGAAAGGCGCCTCGACCGACGGTTCGACGATGGTATCCTACGCCGCCGATTCGCACGCCCTCTACGGCGCCCTTTACCACACGCCCGGCGGGCGTCACAAGGCGGGCGAGATGCTTCCCGTCTACTGTTGGGACGAGGGTAATTTCCTGACCGAGATTCCGCAGGTTCCTTATACCTATTCGACCGTGGGCAACATGAACTGCCATTCGCTCATCATCGGCGAAACGACCTACGGAGGCCGTCACGAGCTGGAGGACCCGACCGGGCGCATCGACTACGGCTCGCTGATCTACATCACCCTGCAACGCGCCAAGACCGCACGCGAAGCCATCCGCACGATCGTCGAACTGGCCGATACGTACGGCTATGCGTCGAGCGGCGAATCGTTCTCGATCGCCGATCCCGACGAAGCATGGATCATGGAGCTGATCGGCAAAGGCTTCCAGGACGACGGCAAGGGAGGCAACGCCCGCAAGGGCATCGTCTGGGTGGCACGCCGCATTCCCGACGGTTATGTCTGCGCCCACGCCAACCAGGCCCGCATCACGACCTTCCCGAAGAACGATCCCGAAAACTGCCTTTACGCTCCGGACGTCGTAACGTTCGCCCGCGAAATGGGATACTACGAGGGATCCGACGACGATTTCAGCTTCTCGGATGCCTACGCACCGCTCGACTTCGGCGCCATGCGCGGCTGCGAAGCACGCGTCTGGGCCTTCTTCCGCACCGTAGCCGACGATATGGACCGTTATACGGACTACGCCCTGGGCCACAACGCCTCCAACCGGATGCCGCTGTGGGTCAAGCCCCGCACGAAGGTGTCGCCCAAGACCGTCTTCGACTGCATGCGCGATCATTACGAGGGTACCCCGATGGATATGACCAAAGACCTCGGAGCCGGAGGTAGCGCCTGCCCCTACCGCTGGCGCCCGATGGAGTTCGAGGTGGACGGCGTGACCTACGTCAACGAACGCGCGACGGCCACGCAGCAGACCGGATTCTGGTTCGTGGCACAGGCCCGTACGGACGTGCCGCGCGACATGGGCATTCTGTGGTTCGGCGTCGACGATGCCGCCACGTCGTGCCTCACGCCGATCTACTGCTCGACGACCGAAGTTCCCGCATGTTTCAGCGAGTCGAACGGTTCGATGCTCGACTATTCGCCCACGTCGGCGTTCTGGCTCTTCAACCGCGTGACGAACTTCGCCTACATGCGCTACGACATGATCTCGGCCGATATTCGCAAGGTCACGGATGCCTGGGAGAACAACCAGCTCTCCGTGCGCGTTCCGCTGGCCGATGCTAAGGCCGCCAAACTCCCCGCCAAAAAGCGCGCCCGCTACCTCACGGACTTCTCGACCGCTTCGGCACAGCAGCTTTTCGACCGCTGGTCGAAACTGGACCGCTACCTGCTCCTCAAATACATGGACGGCAACGTCAAGAGCGAGCATGCCGGCGTGCTGGAGTACCTCGACGGCAATCGGGGCCCGGCGCACTTCGTGGACAACGGCAACGGCAAGCAGATTCCGGATAAAATTCAATGGCCGGGCTACAACGAGAAATGGAAGCGCGCCGTGGCGAAAGACAACGGCGAGATACTGCGGGTTCGGGAGTAAGCGGCTCTTTGAGCCGTAGCCTGCGGAGGCCTATGCGAACGAAGAGAGCGAGCCTCCGCCCGGGGGAGGCTACGGCTCGCGCGATCCCGAGGATCGCTGTTTGCAGAAAATGATAAAACTCCGGATGGAGAAAAACAACTTTTAACATTTCACCGAATGAAATACGATATCATCGTCATCGGCAGCGGGCCGGGCGGCTACGTGGCTGCGATCCGCGCCGCACAGTTGGGGCGCAAGGTGGCGCTCGTCGAACGGGCCGAAGCGGGCGGCGTATGCCTCAACTGGGGTTGCATCCCGACCAAGGCGCTGCTCAAGAGCGCCCAGGTGTACGGCTACTGCAAAGCGGCCGCACAATACGGTCTGGAGCTGACGGGCGAGGTGAAACCCGACCTCCGACAGATCGTCGCACGGTCGCGCACGGTCGCGGAAACCATGTCCAAAGGGGTACAATTTCTACTCAAGAAAAACGCCGTGGAGCTCATCCACGGCTTCGGACGGCTGACGGCCCCCGGACGGGTAGACGTCGACGGCACGGAGTACGAAGCCGATCATATCATCCTCGCGACGGGAGCCCGTCCGCGCGAAATGCCGTTCCTGCCCATCGACGGGCAGCGGGTGATCTCCTCGCGGCAAGCGCTGGCGCTCGACCGGATGCCCCAATCGATGGTCGTCGTCGGATCGGGCGCCATCGGTTGCGAGCTGGCCTGGTTCTATGCGACATTAGGGGTGAAAATCACCGTCGTAGAGTACATGCCCCGCATGTTGCCGCTCGAAGACGAGGAAGTCTCGAAAACGATGGAACGCGCCTTCCGCAAACTGCGCGCCACGGTGCTCACCTCGACGACCGTGAAGGGCGTACGCACGACCGATACGGGTTGCGAGGTGGAGATCGAAGGCAAGAAGGGCGCCGAGACGCTGACGGCCGACGTCGTACTGTCGGCCGTGGGCATCAAATCCAACATCGAGGGCATCGGTCTCGAAGAACTGGGCATCGCCGTCGAGCGCGACAAGGTGACGGTAGACGCCTTCTACCGCACCTCCGTGCCGGGCATCTACGCCATCGGCGACATCGTGGGAGGCCCCGCTCTGGCCCACGTCGCATCGGCCGAGGGTATCTGCTGCGTGGAAGCCATCTGCGGGCTCGACCCCGCACCGGTGGATTATTCGACCGTGCCGTCGTGTATCTTCACCCATCCCGAAGTGGCCTCGGTCGGTGAGACCGAACAGCAGCTCCGCGAACGGGGCGTCGCCTACAAGGTCGGGCGCTTCCCCTTCACCGCCTCGGGCAAAGCCACGGCTGCGGGCGACCGCGACGGATTCGTCAAGCTGCTTTTCGACGAGCAGGACCGCCTGCTGGGCGCGCATCTGATCGGCGCCACGGTCACCGAGATGCTCGCCGAACCCACGCTGGCCCGCGCATTGGGCGCTACGGCCCACCGAATCGCCCGCACGATCCATGCCCATCCGACGATGAACGAAGGAATCATGGAGGCGGCAGAAGCAGCCCTGGGACAGGCCATCCACCTTTGACCTAAGCAGTTCCAGACAAAACGATCGGCTTCCTGGGTGAACCAGGAAGCCGATCGTTTTCAACCATATCAGGCTATTACTTAAACCAATCCGTCAGGTGATAGCGTCCGTAAAAATAATAAAACGCCGCACCCAACATATAGGGAACCAGGATAATCACGAGCACCATAACGACCTTTCCGGCCATACCCACGTCTTCGCGTTTGAAAACATCGATCGCCAGATAAATCTGCACGACCAGGCAAATCAGATAAATAACGAATCCTACCATTTTTCTATCGATTTTTAAAGTTAAAATTTCAGCATTTTATCAAAAAGTTTTGCGCTCGAACACCTCCGTAGGGTAGCGCACGTCGCTCAGAAACAATCCCTGAGGAGGTGCGCCGCCGCTCGACAGCGACAAATCGCGCGCCTCGACGATCTCGCGGAATCGCTCGGGCGTATGGCGTCCGCGCCCGATGTCGACCAGCGTCCCGACCAACGCCCGGACCATATTCCGCAAAAACCGGTCCGCACGGATCGTAAAGCACAGCACACCGTCGGATTCCACGTGCCAGGCAGCATGGCGCACGTGACAGATATTGGTCTTGTTGTTCGAATTGAGTTTGGCGAACGACGTGAAATCGTCGTATTCGAGCAGCAGGACAGCCGCCTCGTTCATCCGCGCGACATCCAGCGGGACATAGTACTGCCACGAGGCGTCGCGCGTAAAGGGATTTTTACGAGGTTCGATGAAATAACGATACTCCCGTTCGCGGGCATCGAAACGCGCATGGGCATCGTCCGCCACCGCAGTGAGCGTACTGACGGCGATATCGCCCGGCAGCAGGAAATTGAGTTTATAGACCGCCTGCTGCGGATCGGCAACGGGCGTCGCAACGTCGAAATGCGCCACGTAATAGGAGGCGTTGACTCCCGTGTCGGTCCGTCCGGCTCCGGTCACGGCGACCGGTTCGCGCAACAGGGTGGAGAGTCCCCGTTCGAGCGTCTGTTGCACGGAGGGCTGGTCGGGCTGACGCTGCCATCCGCAATAAGCTCCGCCCCGGTAACGCAGTTCGAGAAAATAACGCATGGATCATCGTTGTAACGGGTGCGAAGATACGAATTTTCCGTTATACCGGCAAAATGGGGCGGAAAAATTGCAAGGCAAAGCCTTGCCATCTTCGGCGGCTCGCGCTTTCAGCGCGACCGGCCCAGCCGCCGAAGATGATTATTCGCGCAATGTCAATGCTAAAGCCGACTCTTAACCGGGCCTGCACGGACAATAATCGCCCCGCCGTATTCGTTTTCATCCCCGAAACGACGGGTGTTCCGCAAAAACATATTATCTTTGTACGATTTATACCGAACTTGCTTATGAGAACAGCCATCATCGGATACGGCAAAATGGGCCGCGAAATCGAAAAGATACTCCTCGAACGGGGACACGAGATAGCCTTGGTGATCGATGCGGACAACCGTGCCGATCTCGACGCCGCACACTTGGCGGACATCGACGTCTCTATCGAGTTCACCACGCCGGAAACGGCTTACGACAATATCCGCTGCTGCCTCATGCACGGTATCCCCGTAGTGAGCGGCACGACGGGATGGACGGAGCGTCTGGAGGAGTTGCAGCAGTTGTGCCGCGCACGCAACGGCGCGATGTTCTATGCCTCGAATTACAGCCTGGGCGTCAACCTGATGTTCCGCCTCAACCGACTGTTGGCCGAGATGATCGACCGCGTGGGCGGCTACGACCTGCGGATCGCCGAAGTGCACCACACGCAAAAGAAAGACGCCCCCAGCGGCACGGCCATCACCCTGGCCGAGGAGGCGATCGCGCGCCTCGGCGCCAAAAGTGCATGGGTCAACTACGCCCCGGGGATCGAACGCGCCGCACGGCGGGTCGCATCGCCCGAGGAGGTCGCCGCGGATCAGGTCTGCATCCGCTCGGAGCGCGAAGGCGCCGTACCGGGCATCCACACCGTGACCTACGAATCCGAAGACGACACGATCGAACTGCGCCACACGATCAAGAACCGCCGCACGCTGGCTTTCGGCGCGGTGGCCGCCGCGGAGTTCCTGTGCGGCAAAACGGGAGTCTACGGCATGGACGACCTGCTGGACGCCCGATAACGAAGTAACAACGGCGCCGGATCGCGCCCCGAACCTAAAGAAAGATGGAAAAAATCAAAGCGTTTTTTCGCAACAAATGGACCGGATTCGTGCTCGCGACACTGCTCTACACGCTCTGGTTCGTCGTCTGGACGGGAAATCTCTGGTTTCTGTTAGGCATTCCCGTCATCTACGACCTCTACATTTCGCGGTACTTCCACCGGTTCGTAGGAAGCCGCAACGCCCGCCTGTGCGAACGCAGCCGGGCCTACAAAACCGTCTACGAGTGGGTCAATGCGATCGTCTTCGCAACAGTCGTAGCCTCGCTGGTCCATATCTTCATCTTCCAGATGTACGTCATCCCCACCTCCTCGATGGAAGGATCGCTGCTCGTGGGCGATTACCTCTACGTGAGCAAGGTGACCTACGGACCGCAAATGCCCAACACGCCGCTCTCGTTCCCGTTCGTGCACCATACGATGCCCTTCTCCACGACCCGCAAATCCTTCTCCGAGGCGATCCAACGGCCGTATCACCGGCTCAAGGGCCTCAAGGAGATCCAGCGCAACGACGTGGTGGTCTTCAACTTCCCGGCCGGCGACACGGTGCTGCTGGAAAACCAGGCCGTGACCTACTACGACGTGCTGCGCGACTTCCAGACGACCTTCGGCCCCGAGGAGGGACGCCGGCGCCTCAACGACGAATTCACCGTCATCTCGCGTCCGGTGGACAAACGCGAAAACTACATCAAACGCTGCGTCGCCGTTCCGGGCGATTCGCTCGAAGTCCGCGACGGGCAGGTGTGGATCAACGGTGCTCCGCAAGAGCCCATTCCAGGCATCCAGTACCGCTATGTAGTACAGACTTCGGCCCCCTTCTCGCAATATGCGCTCGAAAACCTCGGCGTGCGCGAATACAGCGGCAACGGATCGTCCTATTACATGCTCATCAGCGAAGCGACGGCCGAAAAGCTCCGCTCGCTCAATAACGTCATCGCGGTACGCCGCTATATCGCGCCGCCCACCACGGAGGTATTCCCCCAGTGGGAAGAACCCCGCTGGAGCGCCGACAACTACGGTCCGATCCGCATTCCCCGCAAGGGCGAGAGCGTCGCGCTTACGCCGGAAAACCTGTCGCTCTACGAGCGGATCATCACAGCCTACGAGGGCCATACGCTGGAACTCCGCGACGGAGCGATCCTGATCGACGGCGCTCCGACGGAAAGCTATACCTTCGGCATGAACTACTATTGGATGATGGGCGACAACCGCCACAACTCGGCCGACTCGCGTTTCTGGGGCTTCGTTCCGGAAGACCATATCGTCGGCAAGGCGTCGTTCATCTGGCTGTCGCTCGAATCGGGCAAGGGATTCCCGGCGAACATCCGCTGGAACCGCCTGTTCAAAAAGGTTCGTTAAGGTGGCCGAAGACAGTTATCTGACCGTCGAAGGTCCGGCCGAAGCCGCCTGCCGCGAACGGAGCAGCAAGTTCCTCGCCTTCATCTATCCCGTCCGCAGCGAGGAGGAGATCCGCGAGGCGCTCGAACCACTGCGCAAACGCTTCTACGACGCGACGCACCACTGTTACGCCTGGCGCCTGGGACCGCACGGCGAGCAATTCCGCGCCAACGACGACGGCGAGCCTTCGGGTACGGCCGGGAAACCGATCCTCGGGCAGCTACTCTCGCACGAACTGACGGATTGCCTGATCGTCGTCGTCCGCTACTTCGGCGGCACGAAACTGGGCGTTCCGGGGCTGATCGCCGCCTACAAGGAGTCGGCCGCCGAAGCGATCGCCGCGGCACGGATCGTCGAGCGTACCGTAGACCGCACGGTGAGGGTCGATTTCCCGTACGTGGCGATGAACGACATCATGCGCGCTATCAAGGAGCTCCAACCCGAAATCCGGCGCCAGGAGTTCGACAACCTCTGCACGATGGAGCTCTCGATCCGCGAAAGCCTCGCCGACCGGCTCGTCGAAAAACTCCGCAAGGCGGGCGGCAGCATCGATCCGGAAAAAACCATCTGAGATTTTCTAAACACCATCCGCAATTGGCACACGAAAACTGCATATATATCAAAGGAGCGCGGGTCCACAACCTGCGCAACATCGAAGTCGAGATTCCGCACGACAAACTCATCGTCGTCACGGGCCTCTCGGGTTCGGGCAAATCGACGCTGGCTTTCGACACGATTTTCGCCGAGGGACAGCGCCGCTACGTCGAGAGCCTCTCGGCCTACGCCCGGCAGTTCCTCGGGAAGATCAACAAACCCGACGCCGACATCATTTCGGGCATCGCCCCGGCCATCGCCATCGAACAGAAGGTCAACACGCGCAACCCCCGCTCGACGGTGGGAACCACGACCGAGATATACGACTACCTCAAGCTGCTGTTCGCCCGCGCCGGGCACACCTTTTCACCCGTCTCGGGCGAGGAGGTGCGCGGTTACAGCGTGGACGACGTGGCCGAATACGTCTATGCCCGGACGGACCGCCGCGTGGAGATCGCGGCACCGATCCGTCTGGCCGAAGGGCAGGGCCTAATCGAGAAACTCACGCTGCTGCTGGCCGACGGATTGCTGCGCGTGCACGTCGACGGTCGTACGCGGCTGATCGAAGACGTCCTGCCCGACCTGGGTCCCGAAACCCGGGCCGAGGAGATGCTCGTGGTGATCGACCGCATGCGCGTTACGGAGGACGACGAGATGCAGACCCGCATCCGCGACTCGGTGGCCCGCGCCTTCTCCTACGGCGAAGGCGTCTGCCGCATCGTCACGGAGGAGGGCATCCGCGAATTCTCGTCGCGCTTCGAGGCCGACGGCATCGAATTCGAGCCCCCCTCGGAGTATCTGTTCAGTTTCAACAACCCGCTGGGCGCCTGCCCGCGGTGCGAGGGTTACGGCAAGGTGATCGGCATCGACGAGGACCTGGTGATCCCCGACAAAAGCCGCACGATCTACGACGACGCCGTAGCCTGCTGGCGCGGTGAGACGATGCGCCGCTGGAAAGAACAGTTAGTGCGCAACGCCTATAAATTCGAGTTCCCGATCCACACACCCTTCTACGCCCTGACGCCGGAACAGAAACGGCTGTTGTGGCGCGGAAACGAATATTTCAACGGACTGGACGCCTTCTTCGACTACATCGACGGCGAACGGCGCAAAATCCAGTTCCGCGTAATGAAGGCCCGTTACACGGGCAAGACCGTATGCCCCGAGTGCGGCGGTTCGCGCCTGCGCAAGGAGGCCCTCTACGTCCGGGTCGGCGGCAAAACCATCGCCGATCTGGTGAGCATGCCCGTCGACGAACTGATCAGGTTCTTCCGCGACCTCAGTCTGGACGAGCACGACACGAAAACCGCGGCGCGCATCCTTACCGAAATACGCAACCGCCTGCAATACCTCGCCGACGTGGGTCTGGGCTATCTGACCCTCGACCGCCTGTCGTCGACCCTTTCGGGCGGCGAAAGCCAGCGCATCAACCTCTCGACATCGCTGGGCAGCAACCTCACCGGCTCGCTCTACATCCTCGACGAGCCCTCGATCGGACTGCACCCGCGCGATACGCACCGCCTGATCCGCGTGCTGGAGCAGTTGCGCGACCTGGGCAACACGGTGATCGTCGTCGAACACGAGGAGGAGGTGATGCGCGCGGCCGACTACATCGTCGACATCGGCCCCGAAGCGGGCTACAACGGCGGGCAGGTGGTCTTCAGCGGCACGCTGGAGAAGCTGCTCGAAAGCGGCGAAAGCCTCACGGCCGACTATCTGACTGGACGCCGGAGCATCGCTCCGCGTCCGACACCGCGCGGATGGTCCAACTCGATCACCATCCGCGGAGCACGCGAAAACAACCTGCGCAACATCGACGTGCGGATTCCGTTAGGTGCCATGACCTGCATCACGGGAGTCAGCGGCTCGGGAAAATCGTCGCTCGCCAAGGGGATTCTCTACCCGGCACTGCGGCGCATGCTCTTCGACACGGGTGTCAAACCCGGCGATTTCGACGGTATCGACGGCGATGTCAAGCTGCTGCGCGCCGTGGAGATGGTCGACCAAAATCCCATCGGCAAATCGTCGCGCTCGAATCCCGTGACCTACATCAAGGCTTACGACGAAATCCGCAAACTCTTCGCCGACCAGCCCTATGCGCAGCACAACTCGCTGACGGCGGCCCACTTCTCGTTCAACGTGGCGGGAGGGCGCTGCGAGGAGTGCCAGGGCGAGGGCGTCATCAAGGTTTCGATGCAGTTCATGGCCGACGTCGAACTGGTCTGCGAGGCCTGCAACGGCAAACGGTTCCGCGACGAGGTGCTGGAGGTACGTTTCCGCGGGAAATCGATCTACGACGTACTGGAAATGACCGTCGACGAGGCGATCGAGTTCTTCGGCGCGGAAAGCAAAAACGCCACCTGCCGACGCATCGTCGAGCGGTTGCAGCCCCTACAAGCCGTCGGACTGGGGTATATCAAGCTGGGGCAATCCTCCTCGACGCTCTCGGGCGGCGAGAGCCAGCGCGTGAAGCTGGCGTCGTTCCTCACGAAGGAGAACTCCGAGGGGGGCGTGCTTTTCATCTTCGACGAGCCGACGACCGGACTCCATTTCCACGATATTTCGAAGCTGCTGGCGGCATTCGACGCCTTAATCGAACGGGGCCATACGATCGTCATCGTCGAGCACAACATGGACATCATCAAGTGTGCCGACTGGGTCGTGGACCTCGGTCCGGAGGCCGGAAGCGGGGGAGGGGAGATCGTCTTCGAAGGCACTCCGCAGGAGTTGGCGCAATGCAGCACGAGCCACACGGGACGTTTCCTGCGCAAGCACCTCGCACCCCACGAATAGCAGCCCCCATCCGGCTCGAAGAAACCAAGCAGACCGATGAACGAGTTTCATACCTATACTTTACCCAACGGCATCCGCGGCATCCACCGCCAGGTACGCAGCACGGTGGCCCACTGCGCCCTGGTCATCGACGCCGGAAGCCGCGACGAACGGCCCGGGCAATACGGACTGGCGCACTTCGCCGAACACGCCTTCTTCAAGGGAACCCGCAAACGCCGAGCCTGGCAGGTCAACTGCCGGCTGGAGAACCTGGGCGGCGAATTGAATGCCTTCACGACCAAGGAGGACACGACGATCCACGCCACGACCCTGCGCGGCGACTTCGCCAAGGCGGCGGAGTTGATCGCCGACGTCGCATTCCGGTCGACCTACCCCGAGCGGGAACTCGAACGCGAAAAGGAGGTGATCGCCGACGAGATCAACACCTACAAGGACTCTCCGGCCGATCTGATCTACGACACGTTCGAGGATTTGCTGTTCGAGGGTTCGGAGCTGGGCCACAACATCCTGGGGCGCAAAGCGGCATTGATGCGTTACGACGGCGACGCGATCCGTGCTTTCACGGCACGCACGCACACGACCGATCGGATGGTCTTCTCGTCGATCGGCAGCTTCCCCGTCGCGACGGCCCAAGCCGTCGCGAGCCGCTAATTAGCGGAACAACCCCCCCCCGGGCGCACAATACGCCGCACGACACCCGAACAATGCGCGGCGTTCGAAAAAGTCGTCTCGAAACACACCCATCAGACCCACTGCATCATCGGCAGCCGGGCCTACGGCATCGACGACGCGCGACGGCTGCCGCTGGCACTACTGGTCAACCTGCTGGGCGGTCCGTGCGCCAATTCGCTCCTGAATGTCGTCGTACGCGAGAAACACGGGCTCTCCTACAACATCGAAGCGAGCTATACGCCCTACGGCGATACGGGAATCGCAGCGATCTACTTCAGCAGCGACCACGCGAACGCCGACCGCTGCGTCGAACTCATCGAGGAGGAGTTGCACCGGCTCCGCACGACACCCCTCACGGCCCGGCGTCTCTCGATGGCCAAGAAGCAGTTCATCGCCCAGCTGGCGATCTCGGGCGAGAGCAACGAGAGCTACATGCTCGGCGCGGGCAAAAGCCTGCTGACGCACGATCGGGTGGACACCATGGAGGAGGTTTACGCCAAAATCCGCGCCCTCACCGCCACGGAGCTGACCGACGTAGCCCAGGAGGTATTCGCACAGCGATCGAGATTGATGTACAAATAGATATGCAACCCGCTCGGATTTACCGTTTCTCGCATCGGGAGGAACTCAGGAAGTGGCTCGCAGAGCACGGCCAGCGCGAAAAGGAGTGCTGGGTGGTATGCTCACGAGCCTCCGACACACCTTCCGGCGCCCTGCGCTACCTGGATGTCGTGGAAGAAGCGTTGTGTTTCGGTTGGATCGATTCGACCTGCAAGAACGACGGCGGCGTTCCGCTCCAACGACTGTCGCCCCGAAAAAAAGGGAGCCGGTGGACGGAACTGAACAAGGAGCGTTGCCGCAGGCTGGAAAAGCTGGGACTGATGACCGAACACGGACGGAAGGTATTGCCGGACCTGGACACGGACGGATTCGAGATCGCCGCCGATATGCTCGAACGGCTGCAAGCGGACGAAACCGTATGGCGGAATTTCCAGGCGTTGCCGCCTCTCTACCGTCGCATAAGGATCGACAACATCCAACGCGTCCGAAACAATGCCGCGCTTTACGAGAACCGGTTGTCGAAATTCATCGACTGTACCCGCCGGAATGTCCTCTACGGCGACTGGCACGATCACGAAAAATTACTTTCATATTGAAATCGAGATGCAGAACCAAGAAATCATCGTCGTACTGCTGAATGACTTCGCAGACTGGGAAGCCGCGTTCCTGGCCCCGGCACTGCGATGCGGCACGATGCCGAGCCGCAAAGGATTTTGCGCAGTGAAATACCTGACACCCGACGGAAAACCCGTGCGGTCGCTCGGCGGCCTGACCGTAACGCCGGACTATGCGGCCGACAGCCTGCCTGCGACATGCGGCGGCTTGATTCTCGCAGGCGGCAGGAGCTGGGACAAACCCGAAGCCGAAGCGATCGCGGCACTCGTGTCCGAAGCCCGGCAGCGGGGCATCCTCGTGGGAGCCATCTGCAATGCGACGGCCTTCCTGGCGGCACACGGATTCCTCAACGACGTACGCCACACGGGCAATACGCGCGAGATGCTCGAAGCGTGGGGCGGAGATCGCTACACGGGAGGCGCCCTCTACGAAGAGCGGCAGGCGGTGCGCGACGGTGCGGTCGTGACGGCCAACGGCTCGGGATATCTGGAATTCACGCGCGAATGCCTGCTGGCGCTCGAAGCCGACACACCGGAGGCGATCGCCGCGTCGTATGCCTTCAACAAACAGGGATTTTATAGCGAATAGGGTATGGACGCACTCGAACGATACATACACGACCTCTCGGCACCCGAGGAGGAGCTGCTGCGGGAGCTCGACCGCGAGACCCACCGCCGGATGGTGGCGCCGCGCATGCTCTCGGGACATATTCAGGGGCGCCTCTTAGAGATGCTCGTAAGAATGATCCGTCCGCGGCGCGTGCTCGAAATCGGCACCTTCACCGGGTATTCGGCCCTCTCGATGGCTGCGGGGCTCGACGCCGGAGCCGAGCTGCACACGATCGAGGTCGACGACGAACTGGAGGAACTGGCGCAGTCGTTCTTCGACCGCAGCGTCCACGGGGCGAAAATCCGGCTCCACATCGGCTCGGCGCTCGAAATCGCACCGCAGTTAGGCGGACGGTTCGACCTCGTATTCATCGACGGCGACAAACGCGAATACCCGGACTACTACCGGATGTTGATGGGCGACGGCGGCACGCAGCCCTTAGTCGGCAGCGGATCGTTCCTCGTGGCCGACAACATCCTGTGGTCGGGCAAGGTCGTGCAACCCGTCGCCCGAGGCGACCGCCACACGCAGGCATTGCTGGAGTTCAACCGCATGGTCGTCGAAGACTCGCGAACGGAGAACGTCATCGTGCCGTTGCGCGACGGGCTGAACCTGATAAGGATCAAGTAGCATACTTTTTCGGACGGATCGGACGAAGAGAGCGATCCATCCGGGCGAGAAATCGATCAAGGCAATCACGCCAAACGAAACAATCATGGAAATCAAAGAATTGCAGGAGCGCGTCGACGCCTGGATCAAGGAGTACGGCGTACGTTATTTCAGCGAGCTGACCAACATGGCCGTATTGACCGAGGAGGTCGGCGAACTGGCCCGCGTAATGGCCCGCACGTACGGCGACCAGTCGTTCAAGGCGGGCGAGAAGCAAAACTTGGCCGACGAGATGGCCGACGTGCTGTGGGTGCTGGTATGTCTGGCCAATCAGACCGGCGTGGACCTCTCGGCCGCCATAGAAGCGAACTTCGCCAAGAAAATCGCTCGCGACAAGGAGCGGCACCGCACGAATCCCAAGTTGCAATGATCCACCGCCCGATTTTCGTCCGATCGGTCCTCCTCGGCCCGATCGCGGCTGCGGTTTTCGCCGCAACGCCCCTGACGGCAGCCCTCGGCACGACGCCGTGCGACACGCTGCGCATCGCCTTCCTCACGGACATACACGTCACGCCCGGCAACCGGCAGGATTCGCTGCTGCGCGTGGCTATCGACGAAATAAATACGGCGGATTACGATGCCGTGATTTTCGGCGGCGACCTCACGAACATGGGCTCGGATCGCGAACTGGAGAACGTCCACGCCCAGATGGTCCGACTGAACCGGCCCTGGTGCACAGTATCGGGCAATCACGAAACGACCTGGTCGGAAAGCGCCGGTGCGACCTTCCGACGGCTGTTCAGCCACGACGGCAGGGTAGCGTTCCGCATAGGCGGCTATCTTTTTCTCGGATATGCCTCGGGGCCCTACATGAAGATGGCCGACGGAGGCATCCGCGCCGAAGACCTCGCCTGGATCGAACGCGAGGTTGCGGCAGCTCGCCCCGGCGAACGGATCGTCAGCCTTTGCCACTATCCGCTGACGGACGATCTGACCAACCGCCCGGCGATCGTCGAAGTGCTCCGCCGTTCGGGCATAGGGCTCTCGCTCTGCGGCCACTACCACCGCCTGGACCTGCGCAACTTCGACGGCATCACGGGGGTACAGGGGCGCGCCTTGCTCCAAGGGGAGGAGAGTTTCGGCTACACCCGTCTGGAGTTCTACGGCGACTCGCTCCGCATCGCCGAGAAACGGTTGGGCGAAGCGCCGCGCACGGTGTATACCCTCCGCCAGGAAGCCGATCCGCAGGTATTGGCACTGCCGTGCGCCCCCGCAACCGAGCAGCCCGACGAATCGGCGGGTCGCACCGTCATCCGGGAAGCGGCATCGGTATTCACGGGGGTGGATTTCGCCGGTGACACGCTCTTTTACGCCACGTCGCAAGGCGTACTGAAGGCCTACGATACCCGCAGCGGGGAAACGGTATGGCAGCGGGAAACAAACGGCGCGATCTACTCCACGCCTTGTCACAGCGGCGGAGTAGTCGTCGTCGGCACCGCGACCGAAGGACTCCGGGGATACGATATCGCGACCGGCGCCGACCGCTGGCGGTTGCCCGCACGCGGTCCCGTCATCGGCGACGGTCTTGTCGACGGCGAGATGCTCTACATCGGGCCGGGCGACGGGTCGATGGCGAAGATATCGATCGCCGACGGACGGATCGTATGGCGGTTCGACTACGGCGAAGGCCAGGCACAAGGGCGCCCGACACTCGGCGGCGGGAAGCTGGTATTCGGAGCCTGGGATACGCATCTCTATTGTCTCGATGCCGAGCGCGGCGAACTCTGCTGGAAATGGAGCAACGGCTCGTCGCAGCGACTCCTCTCGCCGGGGCATGTCGTACCGCGAATCGCGAACGGGCGGGTTTTCATCGTGGCACCGGATCGTTACGTCACCTGCCTCGACCTGGAAAGCGGCCGGGAGATTTGGCGCGTCAAACAACGGCGCGCCCGCGAATCGACCGGAATAAGTCCCGACGGACGCATCTTCTACTTCAAGACCATGGACGGCGAACTGGTCGGCATCGACACCTCGGCGGAGACCTATCGCGAGGTGCAGATTACCGACACGGGATGGGGTTACGATCATAATTCGTGTCCCGTAGCCGTATACGGCGACCTTATCTACTTAGCCAACCGCACGGGACGCGTAGCCGTCGTGCAGGCGGACGGTACGCTCGTGCAGGGCATCAAACCGGCCTCGTCGGCGGCCAACGACTTCCGGCAGGCACCCGACGGCTCGGTGTGGGTCACGTTCGCCGAGGGTTCGATCGTTAGGCTCGAAAACGGCTCGAACAAGACGGATTTCGCAGATTGACGATCGCAAAAATTCAACGTCTTCGGCGTTGCATCTTCGGCGGCTCGCGCTTTCAGCACGACGCCCCCAGCCGCCGAAGATGATTTACTCCCGCAAAGGCAATGCTAAACTCACTTTTAGCCCCCTCCCCGCCAACAAAAAACGCCCCGGATCAACCGGGGCGTTTTTTCTCAGAAACAGGCTGCTACTCCAACTTCAGGTCCTTCTTGATAGCTTCGATCTTGGCGTCGAGCTGCTCCTTCACGGCGTCGAACTCGGCGACCGAGGCCAGGGGCGCCTTCACGCCGAAGTAGAACTTGATCTTGGGCTCGGTACCCGACGGACGCACCGAAACGATCGTGCCGTCCTCGGTGAACCATTGCAGCACGTTGCTCTTGTCCTGCTCGATGGGGGTCTTCGTGCCGGTCTTCAGATCGGTCTGCTCCAGCGCCAGAAAGTCGTTGATGCGGACCACCGGAGAGCCCACGATCGTCTTGGGCGGATTCTCCCGGAAATCGACCATCATCTTCTGGATCAGCTCGGCACCCTCCTTGCCCTTGCGGACTACCGAAACGAGGCCTTCGCGGTAGAATCCGTACTTCACGTAGAGCTCCTGCAACCACTCGTAGAGCATCAGCCCCATCGTGTCCATCGCCCAGGCGGCTGCCTCGGCGGCCAGCGAGCAGGCCGAAACGGCATCCTTGTCGCGCACGTAGTCGCCGGCCAGGTAGCCGAACGACTCCTCGCCGCCGCCGATATACTTGGCCTTGCCCTCGTTCTCGCGGATGATCTTGGCGATATACTTGAAGCCCGTGAGGCAATCGTAGCACTTCACCTTGAAATAGTCGGCCACGGCATTGGCCATCTGCGAGGTAACGATCGTCTTCACGACATACTGCTTGCCGTCCAACTCGCCGCGCTCGGCCCAACGCGTCAACTGGTAGCTCATCAGCAGCACGAGGGTTTGGTTACCGTTCAGCAGCACGTATTCGCCCTTCTTGTTGCGCAGAGCGACACCGATGCGGTCCGAATCCGGGTCGGTAGCCAGCACCAGATCGGCCCCCTCCTTGGCAGCCAGGTCGATCGCCATCGACATGGTTTTGCGCTCCTCGGGGTTCGGCGACTCGACCGTGGGGAAGTTACCGTCGACGACGGCCTGCTCGGGAACGAGCTTCACGTTGGTGAAACCGTACTTGGCCAGCGATGCCGGCACCAGGCGCACACCCGAACCGTGCAGCGGGGTATAGACGATCTTCATGTCGTGGTGCTTGCGCACGCTTTCGGGCGAAAGCGAAAGCTCGTGCACCTTATTTAAATAGATTTCGTCGAACTTCTCGTCCAGAATGGTGATGTTTTCGGCGTTCTTGCCCGTGAGGATCATATCCACGTCGGTGATCTTGGCCACCTCGGCGATGATGTTCTTGTCGTGGGGCTCGGTAACCTGGGCTCCGTCGGTCCAGTAGGCTTTGTAGCCGTTATACTCCTTGGGGTTGTGCGAAGCGGTGACCACCACGCCCGAATGGCATTTGAGCTCGCGGATGGCGAAACTCAGCTCGGGAGTCGGACGCAGGGCATCGAACAGGAATACGTCGAAATCGTTCGAGGCGAAGATATCGGCCACACGCTCGGCGAACATGCGCGAGTTGTTGCGGCTGTCGTGGCCGATCGCCACGCGGATGCGCTCGCCCGCGAAATTCTTCTTGAGGTAGTTGGCCAAGCCCTGCGTAGCGGCGCCCACCGTATAGATGTTCATGCGATTGGAGCCTACGCCCATGATGCCGCGCAGACCGCCCGTTCCGAATTCGAGGTCCTTGTAGAAACTCTCGACGAGCTCCTTCATGTCGTTTTCCATCAGGTTTTTGACCTGCTCCTTGGTAGCAGCGTCGTAATGACCGTCGAGCCAACTCTGGGCCTTCTTCAGAACCATCTGTTCCAATTCGTTTGCCATAAAATATCAGTTTTACTTATCGGTTATGGTATATGAGTCCAAAATATTTATATGCAAATATAAAAATAAAATTCGAATATTCAATATCAGCGAGTTAAAATTAGCGGTCCGGAAAGGCCTCTTTTTCCATAATATAAAAAAGGAGAAATACAACTCATTTCCGGGAATCTTTTTACGAATTTATTCACAACTTTGTCCTGTCAAAAATGATGCAAGCATTGTCATGTTGAGTAACGCGCAGACATATAACGATAGGTGGCAGAACTGCCTTGACCGAATCAAGGCGCAGACCTCCGAAGAGGAGTTCCGCAAATGGTTCCAGCCCATCGTACCGCTCGAATTCGACGGTACGACCCTGCGTCTACGCGTACCCAACGAAAGTTACGTCCGCCAGATCGAGAAGAATTACATTCCTTTCCTGCGACCGATCATTTCGCAGCTCTACGGGCAGCAGACACGCCTGCATTACGCCGTACCGCGCCCGACGGCGAACACCGCGGCGGAGAAGCCCGACAACGGCACGATCGCGCGTTTCAATACGCAGACCAATACCGCCAATATCAAGAACCCGTTCGTGATTCCGGGGCTCAAGAAGATCATCATCAATCCGCAGCTGAACCCCAACCTCACGTTCGCCACCTTCATCGAAGGCGAATGCAACCGTCTGGCCCGCTCGGCCGGTATGTCGGTGGCGGTCTCACCCGGAAACAACCCCTTCAACCCGTTGTACATCTACGGTAATTCGGGATTGGGCAAGACGCATATCGTGCAGTCCATCGGTCACGAAGTGCGCCAGCGCCATCCGGAGTTGCAGGTGCTCTACGTCTCGATGAATAAATTCCAGGCGCAGTTCCAGACGGCGTACAAGAACGGCGAAATCCCCGATTTCATCCACTTCTACCAGATGATCGACGTGCTGATTATCGACGACATCCAGGAGTTGACGGGTAAAACCGGTACGCAGAACGCTTTCTTCAACATCTTCAACCACCTGCAACTCTCCGGCAAGCAGCTGATCCTCACGTCGGACAAACCGCCCGTGGAGTTGAAGGACATCGAACAGCGGTTGCTCACGCGCTTCAAATGGGGACTCTCGGCGCAGATCGATACGCCCGACTACGCTACGAAGCTCAAGATCATCCGTGCCAAGGCCCAAAAACTGGGTGCGCAGATATCGGAAGAGGTGATCGCTTACCTGGCCGACAATATTTCGGCCAATGTCCGCGAAATCGAAGGCGCCATCTCGTCGCTGACGGCCAACGCCTCGTTCCTCGGACGCAAGATCACCGTATCGCTGGCCAAGGAGATTCTGAAGGTCTACGTAAAGATCAACCAGAAGGAGATCACCATCGACCGGATTATCGAAGTGGTGTGCGAGCACCTCAATCTCGACTTCGCACGCTTCAACTCGACGGAGCGCACGCGCGAAATCGCACAGGCCCGGCAGATCGCCATGTATCTGGCCAAGCAGCATACCAAAGCACCGCTGACGGCCATCGGAGCAGCTATCGGAGGTCGCAACCACGCCACGGTGCTCCACTCGTGCAAGGCGGTCACCAATCTGCTCGAAACCGACAAGGCATTCCGGCTTCAGGTCGAGGAGATCGAGAAAAAAGTATTGGCATAACACACAACTTTTTCATCATACAAGAAGACAACCGGACTTCGAACGAATCGAAGTCCGGTTGTCCGTTTTCAGTTTTCAGGGTATATTGCAAATGGCTATGCCGAGCTGCAAACTGCGATCCTGAGGATCGCGCGGTTCGCCGCCACCCCGGGCGGCGGACTGCGACCAAAGGTAAGGGGTAAAATATGAAAAGCGAAAGGTTTTCGACCATAGTTTGCGAAAGTAAAATACTTTTCACCTGTCAATTGCAGCTCTTTGAGCCGCAGCGAGCCCCGCAGGCTACGACTCGCGAAACCAGCACAAAGCATTAACGCCTAAAGTCATAGAACCCAGCTATCAGCCCACCAAACAATTCTGAATTGCCATAGCAAATGCCGCGACGAAAATTCGCCGCGGCATTTTTCCGAGCCATTTCGAGATCAGAACGGATTGTTCGGACCTGCGAAGTCGTAGAAGGTTCCGTAATTACCGCAGCGCGGAGCTCCGGGTTTGTCGGGATACCAGTCGGGCATCTCGTCCACACGGGCTTTCATCTTGGCATAAAGGGCCTTCACCTCGTCGCTACACGTCTCGATATCGACGGGATGCTGCTCCAGCGGGTCTTCCGAAATATGGTAGAAACGGCCGTCCCAGTAATATTTCCACTCGGCGTTATAGGCACAGCGCGACGCGAGCGGCGACTTGACGGTCGGCCACAGCGGATTGAAGTGCATGAGCGTAAATTCGCGCTGGAGCGGCTCCTCGCCGCACAGCTCGGGATAGAGCGAGATGCCTTCGGCACCCCATTCGGCCGGAATCTCCACGCCCATGGCGTCGGCCATCGTCGGCATGAAGTCCGTAAGGTCCACCAACCGCTGGCTGACCGTGCCGCGGTCGATCTTATCGCCCCAGGCGATCATCAGCGGCACGTTGGTGCCGTAGACGGTCGGCGTACCCTTGCCGCCGCGAATCTCGCGTCCGTCCTGCATCTTCGAGACGATACGCGTCGAAGTTCCGTTATCGCCCATGAAGATCAGAATCGTATTATCCCAGACTCCGGCATCCTTGAGTTTGCGCACCATCTGCCCGACCTGCTTGTCGAGGTAGGAGACCATGTCGCGGAAGTGGCAGGTATCGCCCTTGAAACGGGTCGAAAGGTCGGTATCCCAGCACTCCGAATCGGGCGTCGCAACGTGGGGCGTATGCACGAGCGGAGTAGAGTAGTAGAGCAGGAAAGGCTGCTTGGCTGCGATCTGACGATCGATATAGTCGAACGCATAGCGCTGGCAGTCGTCGGGTGCATAGAGGCTGAATTCGTAATGGCCGTTGTTGTCCAGGTAGGAACTGGCGTAACGGTCGGTATTCCGATCGCCGATCAGCTCCTTATACAGCTCCAGCTGGTTGACGCACCATTCGTCGAAGCCGAGTTTGCTCACCATGTCGCGCGAACGCCCCAACTGCCATTTGCCGACAATCGCCGTCGAATATCCGGCCTGCTGAGCCAGATGGCCGAAGGTGTGTTCGTCGTCGTTCATATATCCGAAGCAAACGTAGTTGCGATCGTTGTAGACACCCGTCATAAGCTGCACGCGCGAAGGGCTGCTCAGCGGCATGGCATGCATGTTCTGGTAAAGAATGCTCCGCTCGGCCAGCGAGTCGATGTTGGGCGTATGGTAAGTCGCGCTGCCATAGCAGCCGAAACACTCCTTGCCGATGTCGTCGGCAAGGTAAAGCACAATGTTGGGACGGGTCTGTTCGGTCTGCTCGCTGCAACCGGCGAGCGCCAGCAGCCCGAGACCCACGGCGTTGATTTCTCTTTTCATTCGATTCGGGTTTAGATTTCGTTTTGAAAATATGTTGCAAGATAAAAAATATTTTTCAAAACACAATCGGAAAAAATCGGTTTCGATCGAAAGAGACCCGCGAAATGCATACGAATATGCTGGATGGCACACGTATATGACAGCACTTTTATGTATATTTGCAGATCGGAGCAACCTTTCGCGACACGTTATTACGAAGATGGATCAACCCAAACTGGAACGCATGCTGCGGCTGATGAAGCTGCTGACGGCCAACACGACCTACACGGTCGATCAGTTGGCCGAACGGCTCTCCATGTCGCGCCGCACGGTGTATCGCTACATCGACACCTTCCGCCAAGCGGGATTCGTCATCCAAAAATCGGGCGACTGCATCCGTTTAGACAAAGCATCGCCCCATTTCCGCGACATATCGCAGTTGGTCCATTTCACCGAGGAAGAGGCCGTGATCCTGCGCAGTGCGATCGAAAACATCGACGACACGAACCTGTTGAAACAGAATCTCAAACGCAAGCTCTACTCCGTCTACGACAACCGTACGCTGGCCGACACGGTAGTGCGGGGCAAGAACGCGCCGAACATCCGGCGGCTGATCGAGGCGATCGAGGAGCAGCAGCAAGCCGTATTGTGCGGCTACCAATCGGCACACGGCGGCGAGGTCCGCGACCGCAGGGTAGAGCCCTTCGCCTTCACGACCAACTACGTGCAAGTGTGGTGTTTCGACCCCGAAGACGGCACGAACAAGCTCTTCAAAACCGCGCGGATCGGCTCCGTGACGCTTCCCGGCACGGCCTGGGAACACGCCGCGCAGCACGCAGAAGGTTTCATCGACGCATTCCGCATGCACGGCACGCCCCGATATCGCATCCGCCTGGAGCTGGGATTGTTGTCCTACAACCTGCTCTGCGAGGAGTATCCCCTCGCCGAACGCGACATTCGCCCCGCAGGGCCGGGACGATGGCTGCTCGACACCGAAGTGGCGGGCATGGCCGGAGTAGGGCGGTTCGTCGTGGGGCTGCTGGACGACATCCGGATCGTCGATTCGCCCGAACTGGTCCGCTACATCCGCGACTATATCATGAAAAACATCCCGGAAGAACCCGCAAAAGACGAATAGACCATGCAGATAAAGTCACTCGAAAAGATCGCTCCCGATACCCTCTACGAAGCCTTCGCGGCGGCCTTCGCCGACTACGGCATGGATATGGACCGCATGCGGTTCGACAACATGATGAAACGCCGCGGTTTCGACCCGACACTGTCGTTCGCGGCATTCGACGGCGAGCGGATCGCCGCCTTCACGCTCAACGGCATCGGGTTTCACGAGGGTTGCGCAACGGCCTATGACACCGGCACCGGAACGCTTCCCCAATACCGGGGTCGGGGATTGGCCGGAAAGATTTTCGAATACGCCGTACCGCACCTCAAACGAGCCGGCATCCGGCAATACCTGCTCGAAGTGCTGCAACACAATGCGAAAGCCCTCGCCGTCTACCGCCGGCAAGGATTCGGAACAACGCGCGAATTCAACTATTTCATCCACGAGAAAGTTCCGGTCGCCGCACGGAATCTGGAGGTCGCGATCCGCCACATCGCCATCGATTCGCTCTCGGCATTCGAAGCATTCGAAGCCTTCGAAGATTTTCCGCCCTCGTGGCAGAATTCCGGCAACTCGATCCGTCGGGCTCCCGAAGCATTCGTCTGCCTGGGGGCGTTTCTCGGCGAGCGCCCGGTAGGGTATTGCGTTCTGGAACCCGCCACGGGAGATATCCCCCGCATTGCCGTCGAGCCGCAGTTGCGTCGCCAAGGGATCGGCACGGAGCTTCTGCGCGAAGCGATCGCCGCGACCGAAGGCGACAAGATACGAATAATCAATACCGGCATCCGCGACGACGCCCTGACCGGATTTCTCGCGGCGCACGGCATACCCGTCACCGGACGGCAGTTCGAGATGGTCCGGGAGCTGTGAGCCGGCCCAAGCGCCGCAAAAAATTCCGCATTTTTCATTCTGTGTCATAACCTGTCACTCGAAAGCCGTTCCTTTGCATCGTGAACCTAACAAAAACACACGATTATGGGAACAGCTTACACAATCCGTTGCCGCCACTGCGGCGCACGATTCGACCACTACCTACAACCCGGCTACGGAATGATGCCCGCATGCGTCGGCTGCGGCGAATACGTCGAAACCCAGACGGCGATCCGGTGTCCGGCCTGTCTGCACAAGCTCAACACGACGCCGGAGGAATTCAACGAGCAGATCGAAGTGACCTACCAGTGGGACTGAGGCACAAAAAAGTAGCCCGAAACCGACGGAATACGCGGAAAAATTCCTATCTTTGAGAGGAAAATCGACATATAGAAAAAAATGGCGAAATTACAGACCGGGGAAATGGCTCCCGACTTCCGATCGACGACGCAGGACGGCGAACCGCTGACGCTCGCAGACCTCAAGGGACAGCGTACGATCCTCTATTTCTATCCAAAGGACAACACTTCGGGGTGCACGCTCGAAGCGCAGAGTTTGCGCGACGGACGCGACGAACTGGCCCGACGCGGATTCCGCATCATCGGCGTGAGTCCCGACAGCGAACGGTCGCACCGCAACTTCTGCACGAAACATGCGCTGAACTTCACGCTGCTGGCCGACACGGACCACTCGGTGGCCGAGGCATACGGCGTATGGGCCGAGAAATCGATGTACGGACGCAAATATATGGGAATCCTGCGCACGACCTTCGTGATCGACGCCGAGGGACGCATCGAGAAGATTTTCGAAAAGGTGGACACCAAAAACCACTATTCGCAGATTCTCAAAGCCTACGAGGAGTAAACCCGCAACGAGGGGGGGGGCGGTCCCGCCCCGAAAAACGAACGACGAAGGCAATCATATACCGACCAGCGTCCCGGACGAATGAAGGTCGACGTACCGGCCAAATATGATTACCGACACAAAAACGCAATAACCAAACAACGATAATGGCAGAAAAAGCACAGGTAAACCCGGACAAGCTCAAAGTCTTGAACGCGGTAATGGAGAAAATAGAGAAGGATTTCGGCAAAGGATCGATCATGCGCATGAACAGTACGGAGGTGAACGACATTCCGGTCATCCCGACGGGTTCGGTCACGCTCGACATGGCGCTCGGCGTAGGCGGCTATCCCAAAGGCCGCGTCATCGAGATCTACGGTCCCGAGTCGTCGGGTAAGACGACGCTGGCGATCCACGCCATCGCCGAGGCCCAGAAAGCGGGCGGTATCGCGGCGTTTATCGACGCCGAACACGCCTTCGACAGTTTCTACGCACAGAAATTGGGCGTAGACGTCGACAACCTGCTGATCTCGCAGCCCGACAACGGCGAGCAGGCGCTCGAAATCGCCGATTCGCTCATCCGCTCGTCGGCCATCGACATCATCGTCATCGACTCCGTGGCGGCGCTGACGCCCAAGGCCGAAATCGAAGGCGAAATGGGCGATGCGAAGATGGGTCTCCAGGCCCGCCTCATGTCGCAGGCCTTGCGCAAACTCACGTCGAGCATCTCGAAGACCAAGACCGTCTGCATCTTCATCAACCAGTTGCGCGACAAGATCGGCATCGTCTACGGCAACCCCGAGACGACGACCGGCGGTAACGCCTTGAAATTCTACGCTTCGGTACGTATCGACATCCGCCGCATGTCGGTCATCAAGGACGGCGAGGAGCAGCTCGGAACGCGCACGAAGGTCAAGGTCGTGAAGAACAAGGTGGCGCCTCCGTTCAAACGCGCCGAATTCGACATCATGTTCGGCGAGGGTATCTCGAAGATCGGCGAAATCATCGACCTGGGCGTAGACTTCGGCGTGCTGAAGAAGGCCGGATCGTGGTTCTCCTACGGCGACCGCAAAATCGGCCAAGGACGCGATTCCGTCAAGGAATTGCTGCGCAACGACGAGGCACTGGCCGCCGAGATCGAAGCCAAGGTGCGCGAAGCCATGAAGACACCCAAAGAGTAGCGTATGGGATACACTGCCGAGGATGAAGCCCTTATCAGGGAGAAATGGGACGACCTCCTGCGCTCGTGCACGAAAATCTGCAAGAACGACGAGGACTGGAATTTCATAAAACGGGCATTTTTCCTTGCCAAAGAGGCACACGAGGGGGTAAGGCGCCGCTCCGGCGAGCCATACCTCCTGCATCCTATCGCAGTGGCCAAGATCGTGATCGACGAGATCGGCCTGGGAGTCAAATCGGTCGTCGCAGCCTTGCTGCACGACGTCGTGGAGGACACGGAGTACACCGTGGAGGATATGGAACGCATCTTCGGGGCGAAAATCGCCTCGATGGTGGACGGGCTCACCAAAATGTCGGGCGTCTTCAATGCCGACACCTCGGAACAGGCCGAATATTTCCGCAAGGTGCTCCTTACGCTCTCGGACGACGTGCGCGTGATCCTCATCAAAATCGCCGACCGGCTGCACAACATGCGTACGCTCGGGTCGATGCCTCTGAACAAGCAGATCAAGATCACGGGCGAAACGATCTATCTTTTCGCGCCGCTCGCCTACCGGCTCGGGTTGTACTCCATCAAGAGCGAACTCGAAGACCTCTGCATGAAATACCGCTTCCCGCAGCAATATGCCGAGATCACGCAGAAGTTGCAGGAGAGCGAGGCCACGCGCCGCGAGTTCATCGACAAATTCAACGCCCCGATCATCGAAGCGCTCAACCGCGACCATATCAATTACGAAATTTCGGGCCGCGTAAAGAGCGTCTATTCGATTTGGAGCAAGATGCAACGCAAACAGATTCCGTTCGAAGAAATTTACGACCTGTTCGCGATCCGCATCGTCTTCAAACCGCTGCCTTTTCCCTCGGAGAAGACCCAATGCTGGTCGATCTATTCGACCATCACCGATATTTATACCCCAAAACCCGATCGCCTGCGCGACTGGATTTCGATGCCCAAGGCCAACGGCTACGAAGCACTGCACTCGACCGTAATGGGCCCCGACGGAGTTTGGGTCGAGGTGCAGATCCGCACCCAACGTATGGAAGATATCGCCGAACGGGGATTCGCCGCACACTGGAAATACAAACACGCCACGATTTCGCAGGACGAAGACGAGTTCGACAAGTGGCTGAAGCAGATCCGCGCGGCGTTGAACAGTCCGACAGAGAATGCGGTCGACTTCTTGGACAACTTCAAGTTATCGCTATACACCTCTGAAATCGTAGTATTTACGCCCAAAGGAGAATCCCGCAAATTACCCTTCGGAGCCACGGCGCTCGACTTCGCTTACGACATCCATTCGAAGATCGGCAACAGTGCGATCAGCGCCAAAATCAACCACAAACTCGAACCCGTCACCACGCAGATCAACAGCGGCGATCAGATCGAGATCATCACGGCGGACAACGCGCGCCCCAAACCCGAGTGGCTCGAAACGGTCATTACAGCCAAGGCCAAGCAGGCGATCAAAAATTTCCTCAAACGCGAGCGTCAGAACAACATCGAACGAGGTATGCAGCTCCTCGACGAGAAGATGAAATCGCTGAATATCAAGCTCAGCGGCCGCGTATTGCGCAAAATAGTCCCCCTCTACGACAGCAACAACAAAGAGGAATTTTACAGCAAAATCGGAGCGGGAATCATATCCCTCGACAACCTCGAAAAGGCGCTGAAGACCAATTCGAAAAGTAAGATACTCAAATTCTGGACGCTCTTCATTCCCAAGAAGCAGGAAGAGGAGATCGACGAAGGTGCGGACAGCACCGAATTACCGGACAAAGTCGATCCGGCAGTCGAACCGCAATTCGAGATTGCCGAATGCTGCAAACCGATTCCCGGCGACAAGGTGGTAGGGTATCGCGACCCTGCGACGGGCAACATCATCGTCCACAAAGCCGCCTGCGACGAACTCAACCGCCTGGCGGCCCAATACGGCAAAAACATCGTCAAAGAGGAGATCAAATGGTCGCAGCACAAGGCCATGTCCTACCTGGTGTCGGTGAAACTGCGCGGCATCGACCGCATGGGGCTCCTGCTGGACCTGGCGAAGGTCGTGAGCGGCGATTTCAGCATCAACATCCGCGAGATAAACATCCACAGCCACGACGGCATTTTCGAGGGCGATATCAGCCTCTATGTCAAAGATGCCGAAGGTTTGCAGGCCGTGATGGACAAATTACGCAAAATCAAAGGAATCGAGCGTGTCAAGCGCAATATGAACTGACAGGATATGGACAAGGAGATACTCATCTGGGTAGCCATCGCCATCCTTACGGCGATTAGTTCCCGAGCCCAGGCAAAGGCGAAAAAAGCTCGGGAAAAACAACAGGCACAGCCTCCGTTCGAACCATCGGGAGAGTTTCCGCGAACTCCCGGTACGACCGTATTCGGCGAACCGATCTTTACCTCCCGGCCCGATACTCCGACTGAAATGGCCCTCCCCGAAACGGAGGTTCCGAAAGAGATCCGACGGCAGATAGAACGTAAACAACGCTCCGAAGAACGACAAGCCGAAAAAGCCGAGCGAAACAGAAGACAGACACGCGCCGCGAACACGGTCGAGATCGCCTCCGCAAAAAGCAGGAAAGCCCTGTCGATTGCCCATGATTCATCCGAGACGATCGGCTCCGTAAGGCCGGATTTCGAAGAAAAAAACGATCCGCAGTTCGACCTGCGGCAAGCGGTTATCTATTCGGAAATTCTGAAGCCGCGCTTCGAAACCGACTACTGATCCGAAGGAAGACATTCCAGGCGGAAGCGACAGCATCGGATTCCGAACAATTGCGGGGCCATCCGAACGTTTTTGCTCGGAATGGTGCATTTTCCCAGGCGAAACGGACCGCTTCGCCGAGCGAAATACAGGTTGTCGAAGGTTGTCTCCAAATCGGGAAGCAGCAGAATGGTCCCGAACCTAATCCGAGGGCATACCGCCCAAGTCCGAAAGTGTAAATCACGCAAAAAGCGCACAAGTCAATAAGCCCGATAAACGCCCCCCCGAATGCGCCGACAGACGATACGAATTCAAACCAAATCTCAAAAATATGGCATCTATTTTTTCACGCATCATCGCAGGCGAGATTCCATCTTACAAAATCGCCGAAGATAACGATTTCTATGCATTCCTGGACATCAATCCGCTCACCGAAGGACACACGTTGGTCGTTCCGAAAAAGGAGGTGGATTACATTTTCGATCTCGACGACCGCACCTTGGCCGACATGATGTTGTTCGCTAAGCGCATTGCTGTCAAAATCCAACGCAAAATAGCGTGCAAAAGGGTAGCGATAGTCGTCCTGGGTCTCGAAGTACCCCATGCACACATCCATCTGATCCCCATACAAAGTGAAAATGACGTCGATTTTCACCGGGAAAAGCTTCATTTTACTCCGGAAGAGTTTCAAGAAATAGCCACGAAGATCCGAGAATAGCCGGAGTATAGCATATTATAAACAGCTAATTCAGTGCACAGTAGTAATTATCAACACTACTGTGCATTTCTTTTTTAACATAATATAAGACGCCAGAAAATAATAGAAAAAATCAGCCGTCTAATCATTCGAAATAGAGTAGGGTAGTGAAAAATTCGTTAAAATTACTTTTGTAAATTACATTTGTAATCCACACAAATCGCTTTCGTACTTTAATTAATTACAAAAGTTAATACATCTTTTCATTTAACACTGTTAACTTTTTAGATTTGTAAATCAGCTTATTCGATACGGGAAGTGGGTCCATACAAGACTTTAAGGCGGATACAATGTTTTAACATGAATATATATTACTATAAAAACCAGTGATTTTACAAAATAATATCAAGTGTTAATTAATATATATCCATTGAAAAATAAGGCAAGTTCGATCATCTCCACAGTCGCAGCATATTAAGGATAATATAATGCAAATAACCAGCATATTATGCCAATATATATAAAGAATAGGCTTAGATATAGAATTTTCTCCGATTTAACCATATTGTTTTGTTGACAATTGTAAACTTTATCGACAGTTATTGACATTTTACAATTGTATAATTTTCTTGTTTTACAAAAAGAAAGTTTTTATATTTGTAAAAAATTACTCGAATGAAGGAGAAATTACAGGCTTTGCTGAAAAGCGAAGGTTTGAAGTCGAGTCAGCTCGCGGAAATACTTGAAATCAATCCGGCCGGAATTTCCCACATTCTGGCCGGACGCAACCGTCCCGGCTTCGACTTACTCCAAAAAATTCTTCGCAGATTTCCACAGATCAATCCCGACTGGTTACTGCTCGACTCGGAGCAAATGTATCGTGACTCGGCGACGTCAACATCCCGCGTGAAAACTTCCGCAGCGGACGCAGTAGAGCCGACTCTTTCGGGACTTTTCGCATCCGTCGACTCGAACTCCGATCCGAGTTCGAAACGGCCGACCGTATCATCGGCTCCAATCGAGAGCCCGGCAATGACCGCGCCCCAAAGCGAACCGCACGCCACAAACGATTCGAACAAAGAGGTCGAACGCATCGTCGTGCTATATACCGACGGCACCTTCAAAAGTTTCATTCCGAGAATGCGATAAAATAAATCATCCCGAACGACGTCCGGAATACCGAAATCTCGGAAGGTTGAGAATTCAAATTCGAGGTATAATTTCGATATAATATAGTCATTATGTTAAATAATATGATGAATATACAGAATTACAAATACTTAGATTCAGAGATATGCTCAACAAAATACCCACACGATGAAATTACGAAAAAGTACCCGGCTTCTGAAATATGATCCGAGCCGTACATATCCCGAATAAAAATCGTAACTTTGTCGGACTGCGGTAATCTTACCCAATTATCAACAAGACACCGCGCCGACAGTCAGATACGAAATATCAACGTATCCGATTGATTATTAATAAAATAGCACAAAATATCCGATTACGAAGACTTGGCGATCCTACCATTAAAATATATAAGCAAATGATTTTCAAGCAAATAAATCAATTCCTCATAATCATCGGACTACTGCTCGCATCCTGCGGCGACAACCGAAAGCCGACCGATGAAAATACACTCTACGTATCGATTCTTCCGCTGCGCCATATCGTACAAGGCATCGTCGGAGACGATTTCCCGATCGAAGTATTGGTACCGCCAGGAGCCAGTCCGGAGACCTTCGAACCTACGCCGCGGCAATTTATCGGGCTCAACCGGGCCCGGTCGATCTTCAGCACGGGACTTATCGATTTCGAAACCGCTCTGCTGGACAAACTGGAAACACCGGAAAAGATCGTGAATCTGAGCCACGGAATCGAACTGCTCGCCGGCACCTGTTCGCACGGGCATGCCTCCGGAAAGGAAACGGAGCACTACCCTACTGCTGAGGCTGATACGCACCATACATGCGACCATGCAGAATGCGGTCACGCAGAACAAGCCCACACGGAACATGCCGAAGAACACCATCATACACACGGCATCGACCCCCATATCTGGACCTCGCCGCGAGCTCTGCAACGCATGGCTGCCAACGCCTACGAAGCCATCGAGCGGCTCTATCCCGATTCGACCAAATATGCGGCGAATTATGCAGCTTTGCAACAACGCCTGCAAGCCCTGGACGCACGCACAGCCGAGAAGATCGCACAAAGCGGCGTGAAGTACTTCATCATCTACCACCCCGCCCTTACCTATTATGCCCGCGACTACGGGCTGCAACAGATCGCCATCGAACACGAAGGCAAGGAACCGTCGGCCCGTTCGCTCGCGCGGCTGATTCGGCGAGCCCGGGAGGACAAGGTAAGCAAAATATTCTATCAGAGTCAGTTCCCGGCATCTGCCGTCGAAATTATCGCCAAAGATATCGAAGCCCGCAGCGTCCGCATCGATCCGCTGTGCGAAGACGTCATTGCCAATATCGATGCCATAACCGATCAGATCGTACAACCATGAATCTCGTAACGCTCCACGACGTAGGCGTCGCATACGACGGTTACCAGGCGCTCCGGCACGTCGACCTCGAGATCGGCGAGCACGATTTCCTGGGTGTGATCGGTCCGAACGGCGGCGGTAAGACGACCCTCGTAAAGGCGATCCTGGGTGCCGTTCCCCATACGGGACGGATCGAATTCGCGCCGGAACTCTTCCGCGGCAAGGAACGCCTGATCGGCTACATGCCTCAGATCGCGGATTTCGACCGGGCGTTTCCGATCTCCATCCTCGAAGTCGTATTGTCGGGATTGCAGGGACGACGCGGATTTCGTTCCCGTTATACGCGCGAAGATCGCGCCAAAGCGCTCCGGCTGCTCGAACAGACAGGTATTGTCGCCGCAGCCGACCACCCTATCGGCGAAGTCTCCGGCGGTCAGATGCAACGCGCACTGCTATGCCGGGCCGTCATCGCCGATCCGCGGCTGCTGATCCTCGACGAACCGGCCAATTTCGTGGACAACCGCTTCGAAAACGAACTCTACCGCACCCTGCGCGTATTGAACGAGCGGATGGCGATCGTCATGGTTTCGCACGATATCGGAACGATATCCAGCGTGGTGAAGGAGATCGTATGCGTCAACCGCCGTGTACACCGTCACCATTCGAACCTGCTCACCGAAGAACAGTTACGCAACTACGACTGCCCGATTCAGCTCGTCTCGCACGGACATGTTCCCCATACGGTCTTGGAACACCATCCCGGCGACTGCTGCGCGGATCACGATTGACAACCGTTCCTCTCCATCGAGGATCAAAAAAAGAGCGCCTAAACGGCGCTCTTTTCAGTAGAATAGCAGTCTTTACTGTCCCCACCCGGGATTTTGCTTGCATTTGGTCATCAGGTCGAGGTCGCGCTGCGGAATGGGCAGCAGCTCGTGACGCCCCCGAACGATGAAACGGGCGACCGTATAGTTGGCATTCGGGAACCAGTCTACCAACTCCTGGGCCGTTTCGAGCACGCGATCGTAGTAAATGCCCCAGCGAATGAGGTCCTGTTTGCGGTGTCCCTCGAAGCAGAGCTCGTAAGCGCGCTCCTTGCGGATAGCTTCGCGCAACTGATCGCGCGAAAGTCCGTACGACAGATCGTGGGCCGTATCCCCGAAACCGCGGCGACGTACGGCATTCACCGCATCGACCGCATCGACGACCGAACCGCCCGACTCGTTCAGCGCCTCGGCGAAGAGCAGCAGCACGTCCGAATAACGCAACAGGTACCAATTGACATTCGATTTATCGTTGTTGACGATGTAGTTGGCCGTATTGACATACTTCTCGGTATCCCATTTACCCGGAGTGAAAATCTGACGCTGTTTGTTAAGATTATCCTCCGTAGGATTGGATACCGTCGAGAAATAGGTTACGGGCGTACGGCCGCTCGCAGCGACGTACTTGTAGTCGGCAATCGAAAGCGCCATGCGGGGATCGTTCTGCTTCTCCCATTCGCGGGTGAAGGTGTAAACAACCTTCCAGTTGGCGGCATTACGGCCGCGCAGCCCTTCGACGGCATCGGCCGACACGCCGTTCCACTTACCGATACGTCCTGCCGTATTGTCGCTGTCGAGACCCGTCGGCGAATAGAACGACACCTCCAACAGACTCTCGCCCGCATCCCAAACACCGTTGCAGGTATTCGACCAGACGGTTTCGTAGTCGGGAATCAAGCGGTGTTTGCCCGACTCCACGACGCGGCGCGCCGCATCAGCGGCATCGGCCCATTTCGATTCGTCGTAGAGCGGATAACCGGCCCACGTGCAATAAACCTTGGCAAGCAGACCGAGCGCCGCACCCTTCGAGAAACGATAGGCTTTCGTCGAACGCTTCGTGTCGTCGACCGCCCAAGGCAGCACCTCGGCGGCATATTTCAGGTCCTCCTCAATGAAGGCGTAGACCTCCTTCGGATCGGCCTGGACATACTCCGTAGCGGGTTTGTCGGACTCCGAGGTCGATTTCACGAGTACGATATTGCCGTACCAGCGCACCAGTTCGAAGTAGAACAGCGCACGCAGCGCACGAGCCTCGGCGACATAGATTTCGGCCAGCTCGCGGTTCGTAGCTCCCCAGCCGTCCATACGGCCGGAAACGGTTTCGATGAAGTCGTTGGCGGCATAGATCGACGCATAGAGTTTCTGCCACGTCTGCGAAATCTGCGCCGTGGAGGCGTTGTGCGAGTTGGTCGGAATCTCGCGGAACGACGACGTAGCACTACCCTCGCACTGAGCGATATCAGTCGAGATGGTGAACAGCAGCGACAGGTGGTAAGAATAAAGCTGCTCGCTGGCGAGGTTCTTATAGATACCCTGGAGCACGGTTTCGGCCTCGGTGGCATTGTTGACGTAGTTGTCCTTGCCCACCTCGACGAAGGACTCCTCCTGCAACAGATCGGAACATGCGAAAAGCAGCACGCTCAGGGCCGGGATGCAATGGAATAATATCTTTTTCATGATCGTAATCGGTTTAGAAGGTCAGGTCGAGACCGAACGTATAGACTTTGCTCTTGGGATAGGCACCCCAGTCGAACGAGGGCGTCATCGGGTTCGACGAGCGCATGTTCACCTCGGGGTCGTAGCCCGAATATCCCGTCACGACGAAGAGGTTCTGCGCCGTGAAGTAGAGACGCAACTTCTGCACGTAGAACTTGCGGGTCCACAGCTGCGGGAAGGTATACCCTACCGTGAGGTTTTTCAGACGCAGGAACGAACCGTCCTCGATGAAACGCGAGTAAATCTCGTTCTTGACGTAGCCGTCCCAGGCCGGCACCTTGTTCGAAGCGTTGGTCGCCGTCCAGCGGTCGGCGATCTCGGCCATGAGGTTCGAACGCTGGTCCTGCGACTGCGACGCGAATACGCGCGTAGCGTTGTAGACGTCGTTGCCGTAGTTGAACTGGAACATGAAGCTCAGATCGACACCCTTGTACGACAGCGTATTGGTGATACCTCCGTACCACGACGGGGTACCGTTACCGATCTTCGTACGGTCGGCCGTCGTAATCACGCCGTCGCCGTCGATATCCTTATACTTCACCATACCCGGCTGCACGGCGCGTCCGGCATGCGAAGTGATGTCGGTAACCCCTTCTTTGAGTTCGAAGGCACCCGTCGCCGCATTGACGTTGAAATCCGAGGTCTGGTAAACGCCGTCGAAGACATAACCGTAGATCAGACCCAACGACTGACCGACACGGGCCATATAGTCGTAACCCGAATAGTCGCTGTTCCAGCTCGCCGAAGTGTACATGGTCTTCGCACCGTCGGCCAGCGCGCGCAGTTCGTTGCGGATGAACGAGATGTTGAAATCCGTCGTCCAGCGGAAGCCGCCGCGCGAAGCGATGTTGGTCGAGTTGAGCGAAAGTTCGATACCCTTGTTGCGAATCTTACCGACGTTCTGCCACTGCGACGAGAAACCCGAAACATAGGCCTTATTGGCGGCCATCAGCAGGTCCTTCGTGTCCTTGAGGAAGAAATCGGCCGTGATGTTGAGCCGGTTATCGAACAGTCCCAGGTCGATACCGAGGTTGGTGCTCTGCGAAGCCTCCCACTTCAGATCGAGGTTCGGGAGCTGCTTGGGCTGCAATACCGTAATCAGGCCGTTGCCGTAACCGTATTTGCCCTGCGAATAGAGGTTCATCGAGAGGTAGTTGGCGATGCGGTCGTTTCCGACGACACCCCATCCCAGACGCAGTTTGAGGTTCGAAACCACCTCCTGGTCCTTCAGGAACGCCTCCTCCGAGATACGCCATGCGGCCGAGAACGAGGGGAAGAAACCCCATTTGTTGTTCTCGCTGAAGACGGTCGAACCGTCGGCACGCACCGTAGCGGTCAACAGGTAGCGATCGCGGTAGTTGTAGTTGGCACGGGCGAAGAACGACACGAGCATCTTCTCCGAACGGCTCGAATTGGCCGTGGTCGGCGTAGCGCCCAGACCGAGGTTGTTGTTGCCGAGGTTGTCGAACGGGAAGTCGGTAGCTCCGGCTACGGTGTACTCCGAACCCTGGAACGAGGTCTCCTGACCGAGCATCACATCGAAGGCGTGGCCGTGTTTACGCGCATACTTGTAGGTCAGATAGTTGTAGTTCGTCCAACGGACATTGCGCGTAAAGCGGTTCGAACCGTAGGGCATCTGGCCGTTGCGATAGGCCTCCTTCGAGCCTTCGCGGTAGAACTGGTAGAGACGCGTATTGGTCGTGTTGTAGGTACCCGCCGTGCGGAACGACCATCCGTGACCGAAATCGAAGTTCAGGGCCACGTTGGCCGACCACATCTCCGATTTGGTGGTGTTGGTCACCGACTCGGCCTGCTTGATGGGGTTCACCTGCGAAAGCGACTCCGAGGCTTCGAGCTCCAGCGGGTCGATGGCCGAGGCGAGCAGCTGCTCGTCGGTCATGCGCAGACCGCCCGTCGGACGGGCACGCAAAATCTGACCCAGCATGTTGAAACGACCGTTGTCGCCCGAAGTACCCATACCGCGCTTGTCGGTATTGGCGTAGTTGACCGTAGCATCGATCGATACGTGCTTCGAAATCTTGTGGTTCACGCGCATCTTGCCCGTGATCTTGTTGAAGGCGCTATTGGTGAAGATACCGTTTTCGAGGAAATCCGAGAACGAGAACGAATATTTGGTCTTGTCCGAACCGCCCGAAACCGAGACGTTGTGGTCCTGCGACCAGGTGGGACGGAAAGTCTCGCTCTGCCAGTCCACACCGCGCGAATTGCGGTAGTCCTCGATCGACTGGTAACGATAGGGAATGCCGTCGTCGTCGTTGCCGACTTTATAATAGGTATCGGAGAACTTGTCGGGCCATGCCTCGACCTGCAAGCGCACGAATTCGTAGGGCGAGAGCAGTTCGAGCTGACCGGCGATCTCGCGGTAGCTGGCCGAACCGTTGTAGGTCACCACGGGGCGGCCCACCTTACCCGACTTCGTGGTCACCATCACGACGCCGTTCGCCGCGCGCGAACCGTAGATGGCCGACGAGGAGGCATCCTTCAGCACCTCGATCGACTCGATATCCGAGTTCGAGAGGTAGTCGATGTTGTCGACCTGGAATCCGTCGACGATATAGAGCGGCGAGGTATCGCCGTTGACCGAGCCCACACCGCGGACCTTGATATCGAAACCGGCACCCGGCGTACCGTCGGTAGCGGTGATCTGCACACCGGCGATCTGACCGCCCAGGGCCTCCATGACCGACGCCGATTTGTAACCCTCGACATCCTTGGCCGAAACCGAGGCGACCGAACCCGTCAGGTCGCTGCGCTTCACGGCGCCGTAACCCACGACGACCACTTCGTCCATCACATTGGCCTCGGGCTCCAGCGTCACGTCGATCTGCGTCTGCGTACCGACTGTGATCTCCTGCGTCTTGTATCCGAGGTAAGAGAAGACCAGAACGGCCTGTTTGCCGGCCGAGAGGGAATATGCGCCGTTCAAATCGGTCGAAACGCCCTGCGTCGTGCCCTTCACCAGCACGTTGGCACCGATAGCGGGCTGGCCGTTCTCATCGACGACCTTACCGGTTATCCGGTTCTGGGCCGATGCTGCGAAGGCCAGCATCAGGGCGAGAAGGGTCAAAACCCCTCTCAGCCCGAAAGCCCGATTAATCATATGTTTCATTGCGTTCATGTTCAGTTAGGTTAAAATTTCTCGTCGAACCATACCCAGATCGGGAATACCTGCGATCCGCTGTTGATACCGCCCTGGTTGCCGTTGGTCACGAAGGTCATCTGACCGATGAAAGCTCCGTTGGCGGCCACGTTGTCGCTGCCGATCCACTTGTTGGCATTCACGACGACGGACTTGGTCGTAGCGTCGACGTAGAGCATCGCGGAGCTCAGGCGCGAGGAGTTCGAATAGTAGGACAGCGGATCCTTCGAACCGTAGTTGGCCGTAGCCGACCCGATGCTGCTGAAGTAGGAACGCCATACGTCGCCCAGCAGGTTGGCGTTGTTGGAAGCCGAAAGCGCACCCGAACCGTGACTTGCCGGACCGGCGATGTTGTAGTAGCTGAACGTACGGCGGTAGTCCATCAGGAATTGCGCGGGAGCTACGCCCTCGACCGTCGGAGCAGCGGAAGTCCCGCCGCGACGCGGGTTGACCTGGAAGACGAAAGGCGTATAGTGGATCGTCACGCCGCTGACCGTCTGCATGAACGAGAAGAACACGGGAACCGTAACCGAGGTCTCGCCGACCTGGCCAGCTCCGGCCGTAGCCGTCACCAGGATAAGACCGCCGTTATTGGCCTTGAAGCCCGCAGGCTTGATCTCGCCCGTTTCCGAATCGATATCCGTACCCGAGCACTGATGCTTGGTCTGGATCGACCACGTGAGTTTGGTACCCGGTTTGGCATCGGTCGTCGGCGTCAGCACGAGAGATGTGAAATCTCCGGCCGTCGGACAACGGAACTGGCTCGCATAGTCGGCAGCGGGCTCCAGACCGAGGTTGTTGCCGTAGGAGATCGTGGTGAAGAAATACGGATTCTCTACGACCTTCAGCGAAAGCGTCGTCTGTGCTTCGCCCTTGAGGTTGGCGACCTTCACCGGAACAGCATATTCGCCCACGGGGATCGTGTGGCCCTTGCCGGCCGAGATCGTACCCGTAGCCTCGTCGATGGCGATCTTGCCGGCCAAAGCCTCGGGCAGCTCGCCCAGCGAGAACGAAGGCTCGTCGCCGACGAAACCGGCACGCTTGGGAGCCGTGAATTCTCCGCCCTGGATCGCCTCGACGGGATCGTAGGCGAAGGTCGCGGGATCGATCGGTGCGATATAGGCGATCACCGTCAAGGTGTAGGCCCCGTCGAAATCGGTCGAACCGTAATCGTTCGAAACCGTAAGGTCGAGCGTATAGGAGGCACCGACGGGAAGACCGTTGCCGGCAGCTACCGACACGACGCCCGTCGCGGGATCGATCGCGATCTTGTCGGTCGAAGCGGCACCCTCTTCCGGCACGATCTGCTTGATAGCCCACGCCACATTGTCGGGCGAACCCTTGACGGTCGGCACCGAGCTCTGGAAGGCCATATCGTACTCCATGCGGCCCGCAGCCGAAGGATAGGAGATCGAGAGCGGAGCGCTGGTGATGCGGCCCGTGAGCAGATTTTCATAAACGGTGGCACCGGCATAGGTCTCGATGCGGATCGGGAGCGGATATTCGCCCGGCAGCACCTCACCCTTGAAGTTGCCGTTGAGCGTCACGACGCCCTTATCCGAAATGGCGAAATACTCCTTGCCCTCCTCCTGGACCAGCGCATAGGCGAGGATGCTCACCGTCTCGCCGACGGGCGTCACGGTAACCGATGCCTCGGAGGTCTTCAGTTCGGTATAGGGAATCGAGAGCAGCGGTTCGCTCACCTCCACCGATACGGGCGTGGCGGGAACCATGCGCACGGTGAAAATATCCTTGAAGCGATACGCGGCACCGCCCGCACGGCAGGCGATCGAGAGTTTGTAGACACCGGGCTGAAGGCCTTCGGTATCGGCGATGCTCACGGCACCCGTTTCGGGCGCGATCGTGAAGCAGGCGGTCTCGATGGCGGCATCGTCGAGCGTGATGCCGTCGATCGAGAAATCGCTCGGCGCAGGACCGTAATAGGTCGGCGTGCCCGATACGAAGTTCATCGACGGACCGATATCGACGACCGTCGGATAGTGGAGCTGCAAATCGCCGCCCGTCGTATCATCGTCGTCGCAGGCCGTAAAGGCTACCGCACAGAGCGTCGCCAGGGCCGCGAAGAGCGTAGATCGAAACAATGATTTCATGGTTTATCGAAGTTTTAGGTATTACAGGGTGTAGGATAACGTGTAACGGGTGCTGCCGACCGACACGGTAACGGTACTTCCGGTCTGCGACCACTCGCCCAGCGAGATCGCATACTTCTCGGCATCGGGATCGGAGGTAGGCAGCAGCAGCGTGGCATAACGCACGACCGGTTCGTCCGCACGCTTCTCCACATTGAGCTGATAAGCCTGCCGTTCGGCGGTCTGGTTGATGTTGTAGGAGACGAATCCCTCGCGTTTGGCGAACGCACCCTGCTTGCTGGCGACCGTGCGCACGAGCAGGTTGTTGCCGTCGGTGAAGGCCGTGTGGAATCCGCCCGCCGTGGGATCGAGTACCACCTGCGATTCGGTGCCTTCGGTGATGTTGAAGTTGAGGTTCACCGTACCCTCCACCGAACCGTAGGCCTCGTCGAGCAGCACGTAGAACTTGTCGTCGACCAGGAAGATCGTACGGCGATGGGTCAGCCCCTCGTAGGAGGGATTTTCGAGCACCAGCGCTTCGTAATAGTGAGCCGAACCGTCTCGGGAGAACTGTTTGAGCAAACGACCGTCCGAGGCGACGTTCTTATTATCGAGCGTCAGCGTGTTGTGGGCCGTCGAAGCGGCATATTTGCGGCGTGCAGCGTTCGAAGTCGAGGTGCCGCCGTAGGAGTAGCAGCCCGAATCGGGGAAGAAGTTGCGGCCCTTGACCCAAAGTTCGAACGTATTGTTGTCGTACTGGCGGTGCCACTGCTCGGCCGGACCGTCGGGGGTATTCTGGAGCACCATCATCATGTCGCCGACCGTCCAACCCGTACGCAACACGTAGTAACCGCCGTCGGGGAAGGTCTTCACCTTCGTGTCGGGCTGGGTGCCCTCGGCGCGCTCGGTGGCCATCCACTGCATCTGCGTATTGTCGGGGAAAAGGTTGAAATAGTTGGTCAGATTGCGCTTGAGCACGTTTTTCGACCAGGTTGCCCGGCGCGTATCGGTCATATTGGGCACCGTATAGTCGGGATAGATCATGTTCATCACGACATCCGTCATCTTGCGCATAGCCTCGACGTACGATGCCGGGAAACGGCTCTCCTCACGGTTGAGCTGAGCGACCTTCAGCGCCAAACGGAAATCCTCGATACCCGAAATGTGGTAGTGCAGGTCACCGTCCATCAGCCAGCCGTCGGGGAAATACTGCGCCGTGACCTCGCGGCTCAGCACGCCCGTACCGCTGTCCTTCCACTTCGACGAATTACGCAGCTCGGGAAAGAGCATACCGGCGAAGGTTACGGCCTGGGCCTGGGTAATCAGGTGGTTGGAGGTCGCCGAATAGTTGTTCACGATGTGCTCGGCATGCTCGTCGATGCGGATCAGCACCTCGGCGATCCACTCGGCCGTCACCGACTCGGACTGCTGGTAGAACTCCAGCAGCGCGCACTGGTCGATCAGACGTGCCGCCACGTCGAGCGGGCGCCAGGTCGAGTGATTCGTGACGTCGGTGCCCTGCGCGGGTTTGGGATTCTGACGGATCCAATCGCCGTAGACCTCCATCCAGTTCAGGGCGTATTTCTCATCCTGCGTCGCGTAGTAGGTCTTGGCCTGCGGCAGCATCCACTGGTGGCGGTGAAGCTGGTAACGCTGCTCCTGTTCGCCCGTGGGGCACAGCCGCCAGTCGATACCCGTACCGTCGCTGTTCATATAGGAATAAGGAACCTGCGTACCGGCCGCAGCATCGTAGTAGTTGTTCACGTAGAAGCGGTATCCGTTCTCGCGCAGTGCGTAGTCGGCCCAACGCTGTTCGTTGGCCGTGGGAGCCGCATTGGCGATATCGACACTGGGGTTGAGCCCGTGCGTACGCGTGCGATAATAGTTCAGCAACTCCTGCAACGCCTGGTAATAATCGCCCGAGCGATAAGCACGCGCCACTTTGGTCATGCCTCCGTAGTCGAGATCGAGCACTTCGAAGACCCGCGTGTCGGCACCCTCGTTCATCGACTCCGAACCTTTCGCCACCCATTGCGCGGCTTTTTTCATCTCGGGGAAGATCGAACCGGCACGGAATACGGCATGCGACTGCTGCGTACGCAGCTCGGCATCTTCGGAGAAGCGGGCGGCCACATGCTCGGCCTCCTCGGCGACATTGACGAGGAACTTGGCGAGCAGCTGCGGCGTGAAACGCTCCGACTGCATGAAATAATAGAGCATGTCGCACTCGTCTTCGATGCGGCAGGCCACGTCGATCGGACGCCAGCCGTAAAGCGCCTGGCGAACCTCCTCGGGCTGGGTCGACGGATCGGCCTCGAAATCCACGTCGCCCGTGGGACGGGGATAGTTCTCCAGCCAATCGCCGTAAACCGCGATCCACTCCTCGGCATAGGTCTCGTCGAGCGACGTACGATAGGCCTTGCCTTGCGGCACCATCCATTCGAGACGATGCAGGCGGTAACGCTCCTCGCGGTCACCGCTCGGATTGAGCGTCCAGTCGATCCCCGAACCCGACGATTTCTTGTAAGAGTTAGGCTTCTCCTCGGAGGCATATCCCTCGACGTAGAAACGATAGTCGTTGGCCTTCAAGGCCTGGTCGGCGAGCGTCTGCTCGCGCGGAGTGATCGACGGAGCGATCAGATTGACGTTGGGATTGACCACCTCCGTACGGCTGCGGTAATACTCCAGCAACGCCTGAGCGGCCAGGTAATACTCGTCCGCCTCGTAGAGAGCTTTTACGGCCGTCAGTTCGGGCCGGTCGAGATCGAGCACGTCGAATACTCGGGCATCGATCACACTGTTGTCGGGGATCACCGGATCCGTGCCCCCCGAACCGCCGCTCGCGCCCGAACCGTAGGTCTCGTCACCGAGGCATCCCGTCGTCAGAAGCCCTGCGACGAGCATCGGGAGCGCGAAACATTTCGTAAAGATCAGTTTCATGGATTATTAGGATTTAGGTTGTTGTTTCATCAAATCCGGCGCGGATCGATCCCCCGCAGGCGGAGGTAGCGTCCGATAGCCTCCAAATAGTAGTAGTCCGCATAGTTGAGCGGCGTATCGATCTCGCTGTGAGCGGGCCAATGGCCGACGCTGTGCATGAGGATGAAACCGCCGTTGGTTCCCTCGGCGGCCAAGTAGTCGTCCGACGAGAGGTTTACGAGCAGCGTTTCGGCATAGTCGAAATACCGCTTAGCCTCGGCCTGGTCGCCGACGAGCGTCGAGAGTTCAAAAAGTCCCGAAGCGATGACGGCAGCGGCCGAAGCGTCGCGCGGAGCGTCGGGAATATCCGGAGCATTGTAATCCCAATAGGGAATGCGGTCGGCCGGGGTATTGGGATGATTCATGATGAAATCGGCGATACGTCGCGCATGAGCGAGGTATTTTTCATCACCCGTCTCGCGATAGCACATCGTATAGCCGTAGAGGCCCCACGCCTGGCCGCGCGCCCAGGCCGATTCGTCGGCATAGCCCTGGAACGTACCGCGGCTCTCGACCGAACCGTCGTCGCAGTAGCTCACGACATGGTACGAACTGGCATCGTCGCGGAAATGATTGCGCAGCGTAGCGTCGGCATGACGCACGGCAATGTCGCGATAGGATGCATCTCCCGTATGCTTCGAGGCCCAGAAGAGCATTTCGAGGTTCATCATGTTGTCGATGATGACCGGATAGTTCCACTCGCCGAAATCCCACGAGCGGATCAGACCGACCTGCGGATCGAAACGCGACGAGAGGCTTTTCGAGGCCTCGACGATCGCTTCGGCAGCATGGGCATCGCCGTCGATACGCTGCCGGTTGCCGAAGCTGCAAAAGACCATGAATCCCAGGTCGTGGGTTCCTTTATAATATTGTATACCCTCCATCCGGTCGGTATATTTGCAGGCCTGGGCATGCAGATTTTCGTCTCCGGTCAATTCGTAGGCGAGCCACAGCGAGCCGGGGAAAAATCCGCTCGTCCAGTCCTTGGCATCCACGCATTTGAATTTGGGCATCAGCGAGCGCGGGAATCCGGGCAGGCTGTCGAATTCGATCGCCGCCTGTGCGAGTTGGACGCAGGAGCGGTCGATGCCGCGTTTCACGGCGGCGACTTTCGGATCAAGGTCGCGGAAACAGCTGCCCAACAGCAGAAGCCCCCCCAGACCGAGAATCGGAAGCAGAGTCTTTCTCATGGAAATAGTTCGTTTAAGTGTTCGATTAGACATTTCGGTTATCTTCATTCGGTTGTTTTCGGACGATATCCCCTACCCTCCGGCCCCGGTCGAATCGATCGAAGAAGTGCCGAAGAATCGGGTACACGCCCAATTTTTCATGAAACAAAATTACCGAGAAGCCCCCTATCGAGCGGCGAGAATTGCATAATTGTTTTTCAAAACCGTACGAATAACCTTCGATTTTGTCCAATCGGATATCGATTTTGTCCAAAAACCGCCTCGAAAGGCACTTGAAGGTGGGAATTCGGATCATCCGACCGAGAACCGGAAATTACGATTATCTTCGTCATCCGACGAACTGCGCCCCTTGAGATCGCAAAGACTGCCTGCCGAGAGCAAGATGAGCGGCCCTCTAATGCACAACTAAAACTCGACGCAAACCGCCGTGCTCGGGAAGTGGCCGCAGGCTGCACCGGAAATGGGAGGAAAAAGAAAAGGTCGCAACCTTTCGGTTACAACCTTCAGTAGCGGGAGGAGGACTCGAACCTCCGACCTCCGGGTTATGAGCCCGACGAGCTGCCAACTGCTCTATCCCGCGATATATCTTCGATCGGTGATCTATCGCTTTTGCGTGGGCAAAGATAAGGCAAAAAAACGGTTTCGCCAAATACTTTTTCAAATAATTTACCGATAAAAACGTATTCCGCTAATAATCAATAGCCACAATTCGTTTGAATCCACCAAAAAGCCGGGAACTTGCAAAAATTCCCGGCTTAAAAGCTCCGAAAGCGCCTCAATGGCACGCTCCGGTCCTGCGTCTACCCGATTCGTTGCGCCACGACTTCCGACAGATCGCACACCGGCTGCTGCGCACCCCGGCCGATCGCCTTCTTGCACAGCGGGCACGCCGTAACGATCACCTCGGCCCCCGTAGCCTCGAGTTCCGCAGCCACCGCGCGGGCGATCTGCAACTGGGCACCGTCGTCGATGGCCGTATTGGCCACGGAGGAGCCGCAACAGGGGGCATTCTCGCGCGTTTCGGACGGCTCGACCAACTCGCCCAGCGCCTCGATCACGGCACGCGGCTCGTCGTAGATCCCGCTGCCGCGTCCCAGCTCGCAGGGATCGTGGTAGGTGAAGCGCGTCGCATCGTGCTTGGGCAGGAGCCGCCCGGCACGGATCAGACGCAGGATATACTCCGAGTGGTGCAGCACCTCGATGCCCTCCAGGTCGTAATCTTCGCGGAAAACCTTCAAACAGATCGGACACGAGGTCACCAGCGTCGTGATGCCGTGTTTGCGGAACAGATCGGTATTGTAACGCATCATCTTGCGCGCCGCATCGGTCTCGCCCGAGAGCTTGAGCGGCCGTCCGCAGCAGACACCTCCCTCGCGGTCGGCCCACCAGACGGCATCGCCCGCAGCTTCGAAAATCCGCTCCATAGCAGCGAGCGTACGGGGAGTCAGCAGCGTCATACAGCCTGCGAAATAGCCGACCTTGCCGCTTCCCGACGATCGATCGAGCCCCCGAAGGTATTCGTAACGCCGTTCGTCGGGCAGGTTACGCAACGCATCGCGCGAATTCAGACGCAACGTATTGAGATCGATATGCACCGGACAGCGCTCGGCGCAGCGTCCGCACATCAGGCAATTGTCGGCCGTCTCCGGGCGCAGCATGCCGTAACGACGGTCGCGCAGGAAGTAGACCGACTGCACCGTATCGATATGCAGCACGCTCTGCAACTGGCAGGGATCGATGCAGATACCGCAACGCGAGCAGGCCTGGGTCTGGAACTGGTCCATCGAGGAGGCTTTCTCGCCCGAACGGACGCCGTAGCGGCGCAGGAAAACGAGCGGAATCTCGGTGAAGATGTGCATGTAGCGCGAGAAAGGCATCGCTACGAAGAAGATTCCCAGGCACGACGAATAGAACCACCAGGCCGCCGTTTCGAGATTCATCAGCCCCGGCACGGAGAGGTGCGCGGAGAACCAGCCTCCGAGCGATCCCGTCAGGAAACTCCCGCCGCCGTAGAGTCCGCAAGTGGCGCTTTCGGCGACAAGACGCGCCGGGAAGATGAACCACAGGGCCGAAAGGGCGACACGGTCGCCCAGTACGTGTTTGGTCGTGCGGCGAAGTCCCAATGCACGCGAGCGCAGACGTTTGAACCACGCCAGTGCCACGCCCGAGAGGACGAACAGCAGCAGCAGGTCCATGACGAAATCGAAGACGGGTTTGTGTTCGAGTCCCGTGGCGAAATACTTGAAAAAGACATGCCCCTGCAACGGAACATAGCGCAGGCCGAGGTAGGCGACGGTCTCGATCCACCCCACGGCGATCAGCAGGAACCAGCCGAAGGCCAGCGACATATGCATGTATCCCAACAGCGGATCGACGCGGAAGATACTGCGGTGGAGCAGCGCCTCGCCGACGACCTCGCCGACGGCCTGCGGCGTGCGCCGCGTCGGAATGCCACGCAGAATCGTCATCTTGTCGGTACGGGGCAACCGGTAGAGCCACACGCCCCACTTGACGAGCAGCACCGTGAACATCACCGCAGCGCCGATGATGAACGGCAGACAGAAAGGTGCGAAGAAGGTCATGATCGGTTATCCCCTAATTTACGTTTTATGAGCATCGCCACACCGCGCGTATTGATGCCGCGCGGGCAGACCAGGCGGCATTTGCCGCACAGCATGCATTTGTTCATCTCCTCGTAGGCACCCTGGTACTCTCCGCGGCGGATGAGCGTGTGGACCCGCCGGAAGTTGAACGACGTGAGGTTTCCGGCCGTGCAGACCGCCGTGCAAGAGCCGCAGCCGATGCAGGCCTGCAACTCGGGCATTTCACGCAGAATCTCGTCGCTCTTGCGCAGGTTGTTGCGATCCATGTCGATGGCCCGCGGTTTGGAGATCGTATATCCGAAATTGATCGTCGCCATACGTTACGACCTTTTAAGATATTCCACGGCGGCATCGGCCGCAGCCGTGGCTTCGTTCAACGTCTCACCGATATTCTTGGGCGCCGAGACGGTGCCCGCCAGGAAAATCCCCGCAGCGTCGCTCTCCACATTGCCCAGAAAGAGGTTGCGCGGAGCGATGAATCCGCTCGGAGCACGGCGAAGCCCCGCCCCTTCGGCCAGCGCGGCATTGTCGTCGTTGGCCCGCATGCCGACGAGCAGCACCAGCATGTCGACGCTCATACGCAGCGGACGCCCCGTGAGCGTGTCTTCGGCCTTGATCTGCACCCGCCCGTCGATCGTGGGGCTCGCCTCCGAGATACGGCCGCGGACGAAATGGATGTTATATTTCTGTTGCGCCTCGCGGTACATCTCCTCGTAACCGGGGCCGAACATGCGGATATCCATGTAGAAATTGAAAACATCCGCCTCAGGGAAGAGCTTCTTGAGCTCCATCGCCTGTTTGACGCCCGTGATGCAGCAGACCCGCGAACAATGCTGCTGGCAGACCTTCTCGTCGCGCGAGCCGACGCAGTGCAGCAGCGCGATGCGCCGCGGACGCGAACCGTCGGCCTTGGCCACCCGGCCGCGAGAGAGCATGCGTTCGATATCGGCCGAGGTAAACACATTGTCGTAGAGTCCGTAGCCGTACTCCTCCTTCAGCGAAGCGTCGAAAAGCGTGAAACCCGTAGCGAGCACCACGGCGTCGCATGCGAGCCGCCGCCCGTCGTCGAGCGTCACCTCCCGCGACGTAAAGGATTTCACACCTGTCGAGGTCATTACCTCGATATGTCGTTCGGCCACACGGCGCCGCAACTCGCCCAGCACGTCGGCCGCCGGTGTGAACGAGGGAAAAAGCACGTACCAGTCGCGCAGCTTTCCGCCCGTCTCCGCCTCGCGTTCGACGATCGTAGGTTCGACACCCGATTCTTTGAGACGCAGCGCAGCCTGCATGCCGGCCGCACCGCCTCCTATGACGATTACCCGTTTATTCATGTATTCGATACTTAATTACAACTTTACACCGGTTCAGTTCCTCGACCGCAATTTCGTTTAGGACCGTCGATGTCTCGCGACCCTTGGCCGCTTCTACAATGCTGACCCTTCAACGTTTTTACTCCCGAATGTCGTAAATCGCGTCGGGAGGACAGGCGTTGACCACGGCCGAAGCCGGCTTGCCGATATACTTGCCGTTACGGCCCAGATACTTGGCTGCCGGGTCGTACTCGATGCCCATCTTGTCGAGCAGCGGTTCGACATCGACCTGGTGCATCTGCATGCCCAGCGCCCAAGGGTCGTAACCGAGCACCAGTCCGGCCATCTCCTCGTAGGTCAGCACCGGAATGCCGCGACCGTTCTCCCCGTAGGTCGTGCCCTCCATCTCGGCGATGGCGTATTGCCACTTGTCGAGGAACATCGCACAGCCCGGACAGTTGGCGACGATGAAATCGGGTTTATAGGGAGCCATGCTTTCGAGCTTCTTGTGCGAATTGGCGATCGAATAGCCGCGGTTGGCCTGCACCAGGTAGTTGCGGAACCCGAAGCCGCAGCAATGGCGCCGCTCGGGATAGTCCACGCACTCGCCGCCCCACGACTCGACCATGCCGGCCAGCACGTAGGGGAATTCGCAGCCGCCGATTCCCGACTTGGGGAAAATCTTGGCATAGTGGCAGCCGATATGCTCGACCACGCGCAGCGGCTCGCCCGTCTGCACGTTGACCAGGCGGTGACGCGCCTTGCGGGCGATCTCCTCGCGGAAATGGAACATCACGTCGGAGGTGTGGGCCAAGCTCGCCGGTTTGCGGAACTCGCGTCCCGTAGCTTTGAAGAGGTATTCGCGCGTGCGCTCCTCGGTCTCGGGGAATTCGTGCCACGTAGCCAGCACCTCGGTGTAGACGCCGAACGAGGTGATGCACGACGAAACGAAGTTCTCGTAGCCCGCTTCGGTCATCATCGCGAACTGCCGCGCCACGACCGTCATGATCGTCTCCAGCGGCACGATATCCGAATGGTAGCCGATGCCCGTACAGGAGGAGTGTTTCGGGTCGTCGAGCAGATCGCGCCCCAGGTCGCCGCGCAGGATATCGATAAAAGCCTTTTCGCTGCCCGGGAAAAAATTCTGCCGGATGCAGCTGCGGGCGTAGTAGTAGCGGTCGTCGGCGATCTGTTTCTGGTATTCGCTCCAGCTCTTGCGTTTCATCGTGGCCATCATGCGTGTTCGTTGCTGTTCTGAAGAAAGACATCCATCATATACTGCTGGTCGGCACCGTCGGCATAGCCCATCTCCCGGGCCTTGCGGTCGGAATGGCGTTCGATCGTCTCGAACATTTCGCTGCCGCCGCTGACCTCGAAAATGCGGTTGAGCTCCGCCAGCGATTCATCGTCCAAACGACGCAGCGCTCCGGCACCGTGGCGCATGTAGGCATCGGTGAAACGGCCGTAGACCTCCTTGTCGTTATCGAAAATCCACTGCCACACAGTGCCCTGCTCGGGGTGCAGCTCCGGTTTGACCAGGCGCGGCACGATGCAATAGCCCGTGCGGAGGATGTTCTCGCCGATAGTGCGTTTGAGCGCCAACTGCTGACGACCCTTTTCGCTCTCGACGAAGAAACCGAGTTTCTGCGACAGGGTTCGGAGCGCCTGGATCACATAACCCGGCGTATTGCCGCGCGGACAGCGCGGACGGCACGACATGCACTCGCCGCAATACCAGATGCGGTCGCTGCGCAACAGCTCCTCGATAGCCTCGTCGTCGCGCGTCTGGACGATGGAGACGATCTGGCGCGGATCGTAGTCGTAGAACTCCGCCGCCGGGCAGACACCCGTGCAGACGCCGCAGTTCATGCAGGCGTTCAGTCCCTCGCGGCACCGGACGTCCTCCATCAGCATATCGAAATATTTTCCCATATATTAATTACTGTTCACACCGTCTTTCCGTTCCGGAACGCCGGAAGCCCACGCCCCCGGAAAAGAAAAACCTTTGCAATGCAAAGGTAAGGATTCCTCGGCGACTGCGGGGTGGTAAAAATACCCATTTATACGACAGCTAACGCGCCGTTACCGGGTCCGTATCGAGCTTCGGCGAACAATAACTATCGGTTATTTTGCATTCTACCGGAATATGTATATATTTGTAGGATAGATTCGAACCTCGGGAAATGCGCCCGACGTCGAAATCGGCCGTAAGAAACTCCGCTTTCAGCACCGTTCGGGCGATGAACCGTCGCCGGTATTTCCTTCACACGATACCGCCCCGGATAAACGTTCGTCCTTTGTCGTGGATTTTCACCCCGATTTCGGAACGGGCCTTCGCATCGCATTTCCTTTTAAACTGACCGCCACCGGGATGCGGGTGGTCCCAAAACTCCACACATTATGAAAAAGGGAATTATCCTTATAACTACCCTTCCAATTATAAGAAGACAAATCTAAAT
>CANPHE010000014.1 GCA_947573795.1 uncultured Alistipes sp.
GATATCGCCCGCACCCGTCACGCGCATCGCCTGGTAGACGTAGCTGCGGCCAGACAGCGGGTCGCGGATGGCACCGCCCAGACAGGTCGAAGCACCGCCGAAGGGCTCGATCTCCGTGGGGTGGTTGTGGGTTTCGTTCTTGAATTGCAGGAGCCACTGTTCGGTCCGCCCGTCGACATCGACGTCCACATAGACCGAGCAAGCATTGTTCTCCTCGCTCTGCTCCATGTCGTCGAGCAATCCCCGCTGGCGCAGGTAACGGGCTCCGATCGTCGCCATATCCATCAGACAGAGGCTCTTGTGCTCGCGCCCCAGTTCGCGGCGAATACGCAGGTAGAGGGCCAGCGAATCTTCGATCTCCGACTTCACGAACGACTCCTCGACCGTGATGCCTTCGAGCTCGGTGGTGAAGGTCGTATGACGGCAATGGTCGCTCCAATAGGTATCGAGAATCCGCAGTTCGGTTTCGTAAGGATCGCGCCCCTCCGCACGGAAATAGGTAACCACTTCATTCAGGTCGTCGGCATTCATCGCCAGGCCCATGCGCTTGCAGTAGGCCTCCAGCTCGGCACCCTCCATTTCACGGAATCCTTCGAGCACCGGCACGGGCTTCACCTCGGCCTGCTCCATGTCGCTGAGCACGGCGAGGTTCTTCTCGCGCGACTCGACGGCATTGATATAATAGCGTCGGATGCGCGCAAGCTCCTCCTCGCCTACCCCATTGTCGAAAATCAGCAACTTCGACGAGCGGATGCGCACGTCGGCCTCGGGGTCGATCAGCCGCACGCAGTCCACGGCCGACGCGGCACGCTGGTCGAACTGTCCGGGTAGGAACTCCACGGCCAGGTAGCGGCATCCCGCCAAATCGCACGTATCGGTCACGGCGTCGGTCACAGGCTCTCCGAAGACCGCATAGCGGCTCTTTTCGAGCAGTTCGGGCGTGAAGCCGAAAAGATCGTAGACGTTCAGCAGACGCAACGTCTCGATTTCGAGGTTGAGATTCGCATTCAGTTCGCGCCGCAGGCTCTCGGCCTCGACTCGGAACCGGGGCAGTTTCTCGACGTAAATACGGAAGTTTTCCATCGTTTATTTTATTGGTGGCTATACGGCCAATCTTACCCTCCCCACTCCGCCGGTACCGATTGCTCCTAACCCGGTCGGAGTCTCGCGGCCTTTGGCCGCGCCTATAAATCTGACCCACCCCCAACCCCCGCCTCAGGCAGGGGCTTCGGGTGCAGCCCGCAAAGTAACGGGGTCGAAAATACCGTAAAGGTAAAATTGTATGTAATCGCCTTTGTTCTTTATTCTTCGGTTACTCAACGAAACGCGCGGCCCAGTCGCGGGCATACGTCTCGGCATCCATCCCGACGAAAGTGATATGCCCCATCTTGCGCTTGGGACGGCTCTCGCTCTTGCCGTAGAGGTGGACATATACGTTTTCTATCTGCTCGGCGGCGACGCGCTGCGCCGTTTCGAGGTCCTGGCCCAGGATATTTTTCATCACCGTAGGGGCTACGAGCCGCGGTTCTTCGAGCGGCTGCCGCACGAGGTAGCGCACCAGTTCGCGGAACTGGTTGGTCGTCGAACCCTCGATGGTATAGTGGCCCGAATTGTGGGGACGCGGCGCCATCTCGTTGAAATAGATCTCGCCGTCGCGCACGAAGTATTCGATCGCCAGGATTCCCTCGTAGCCGCACGAACGCATGAAACGCTCGCTCTGCGCGCGCATGCGGTCGAGCACATCGGCATCCGGCTCGGCCGGAACGATGCAGAGGTCGAGAATTCCCTCGCGGTGGATGTTGCGTCCGATAGGGAACGACACGACCCGCTCCCGGTCGGCGACCATCACGATGCTGGCCTCGTAGTCGAACGGCACGAACTCCTCGAGGATGCAGGGCACGCCGAGCAGCGGCGCAGCCTTCGCCAGGTCGGCTTCGCTGCGCAGCACCGCCTGCCCGTGGCCGTCGTACCCCAGCGTGCGGGTCTTCAGCACGGCAGGCAGACCGATTTCCGCCACGGCGGCCCGCAGCGACGCTTCGTCGTCCACGGCGGCGAAGCGCGGCGTACGCAATCCGTGTTCGCGGGCATTGCGCTTCTCGCGCAAGCGGTCCTGCGAATCATACAGGGGTTTGTATCCCTGGGGAATATCGTATTTTCCGCAAAGCGGCACGAGGATATCGCCCGGGACATTTTCGAATTCGTAGGTCACCGTATCGCTGCGGCGGCACAACTCCTCGACGGCCTCGGGGTCGTCGAAGCGCCCCACGATATGCTCGTCGCACACGGCCGCGGCCGGCGCATCCTCCGCAGGATCGAGGCACACGGTCCGCACCCCGAGCAGGCGCGCCTGCTCGGCGATCATCAGCCCCAGCTGTCCGCCCCCGATGATACCGATCGTCTCTATCTTCTTCATGGGAACGTCCGGTTACAGTTCCACGGACAACACATCCGCCGTCTGCTTGGCGCGGAAGGCCTCCAGCCGCCCGGCAAGGGCCTCGTCCTGCAAGGCGAGGATCGATGCGGCGATCAACGCGGCATTCTTCGCCCCGTTGATGGCCGTCGTGGCGACGGGAACGCCGCCCGGCATCTGCACGATCGAAAGCAGCGAATCCAGACCGTTGAGCGCCCGCGACTTGACGGGAACGCCCACGACCGGCAGCGTGGTGATCGCAGCGACCATACCCGGCAGATGGGCGGCTCCGCCCGCTCCGGCGATAATCACACCGATACCGCGCGTCTTGGCGCTCTTGGCGTATTCGTACATCAGATCGGGCGTGCGGTGGGCGCTCACGACGCGCTTTTCGTAATCGATACCCAACTGTTCGAGCATCGCGACGGCATCGGCCATCACCTCGTAATCGCTCACCGAGCCCATAATCACTCCGACTTTCATCGTATTCGAATTTTTCGTTAAGTTATAGGCAACTTTACACGGATTCGGGTCACCGCTGTCATTTCGCACAGACCGGTCGAAGCCTCGCAGCCGACGGCCGCATGCGCACATCCGACCCGCCCCCCCCGAATCCTCTCCTCGGAGAGGACTCCCGGTGCGACCCGCAAGGTTAGAACGAATCGAAACCGGTTTCGTGTAAAATCGTATGTAATTGCCATTTTTTCGCTACGCCGTCTTTCGACCGCAGCACACATCATGCTTACGCGATCCGCCCGCGGCTCCAGGGAAAAAACGAGACCGCCACGACCCTATAAGTCATGGCGGTCCGGATTTTATCCGCGCAAGGCGCAGAAGGACGACTTTTGCCCCTGCATCGCTGCGCGCTGAGACGAATGCTCGCGGCACAAAGACGACGAATAGAACGCAGCGGCTTGCCCCTGCTGTTTCTTCCGTTCGCGCTGATCGAATGCACCGACTGAGATCATCTTCGTTTCTTCACCTAACTTTTTGTCAAACGACGTTACAAAAGTAGCGTTTTTCGGTCTACTTTCAAAATTCCGGGACAGATTCTATCGACAAATTATCGACATTCGGACGATCGTCGTACGCACCTCCTGCGGCCGTCGAAAAACCCGAGTCCCCCTCCGACGAGATTCCCCTACCGGGCCTTCGTCTCGCAATAAGCGCAGCGGCACGTGCCGTCCGGCATGCGACGGAACAACTGATCGACATCCTCGGTCGAGGAGATGCAGCGCCGGTTGGGACATACGTGTTCGTTGACCAGATACTCCTCGCCGAAGACCGGCGTACGCTCGTACGGACGATTCTCGTCGGCCCATTGCAGCAAGGTATAGATCAAGGCCATACGCACGAACTTGCCGTTCTCCACCTGTCGGAAATAGGCAGCCCGCGGATCGTTGTCCACGGCCCGCGTGATCTCGTTGACGCGCGGCAGCGGATGCAGCACGATCATGTCCGGTTTGGCGTTCTTCATCTTCTCGGGGTCGAGCACGAAACTGTTCTTCACGCGGTCGAACTCCTCCTCGTCGAGGAAGCGCTCCTTCTGCACGCGGGTCATGTAGAGCACGTCCAGTTCGGGCATCACCTCCTCCATGGTCCGCACCTCGCGGAACGTCAGGCGCGAATTGGCCTGCATCTCCTGAAGCATGTAATCGGGCAGGCGCAGCTCCTCGGGCGAGATGAGGATCACCTCGATGCCCGAATAACGCGACAAAGCCTTGATGAGCGAGTGGACCGTACGGCCGAATTTGAGGTCACCGCAGAATCCGATCGTCATGTTGTCGAAGCGCCCCTTCTCGCGCTTGATCGTCAGGAGATCGGTCAACGTCTGCGTCGGGTGGGCATGGCTGCCGTCGCCGGCATTGATGACCGGAATGCCGGCATACTGCGACGCGACGAGCGGCGCGCCCTCCTTGAAGTGGCGCATGGCGATGATGTCGGCGAAGCAGCGGATCACCCGCACGGTATCGGCTACGGTTTCGCCCTTCGAGACGGACGACGAATTGGCATCGGAAAAGCCGATGACCTGGCCGCCCAACTCCATCATCGCGGAGGTGAAGCTCAGACGCGTACGCGTCGAAGGTTCGTAGAAAAGCGTGGCGAGTTTTTTGCCTTTGCACGCCTCGCTGTACGCGGCGCGATGGGCGATGATATCCTCGGCGAGTGCCACGATCCGCTCGGTCTCCTCGACCGTCAGATCGGTAGGATCGATCAAATGTCGCATAATATGTTCGGGTTGCGGAGCATGGCTCCGGTTATTGTTTTTCGGAATTTTCCGGCGTTATCTTAGCAATGCGCAGTCTTGCGGGGCAAACCGCATACACCCTTATTTTTCCATCCACGACTCGTCCGAGGGGTTGTCGCGGAACTTCAGCAGCCGGGCCTTGTCCTCGGGACGGATGTAGCCCTCCTCGGCAGCGACTTCGACCAGCGCGTCGAGGTTCGAAAGGCTGTAATTGACCACCTCGGCCGCAGCCAGCCGTTCGAGCCCCTTCTTCATGCCGTAGGTGAAGATCGAAGCGACGCCCAGCACCTCGGCACCGGCCTCGCGCAACGCCTCGACCACCTCGATGCACGACCCTCCGGTCGAGATCAGGTCCTCGATGACGACCACCTTCTGTCCCGGCTCCAGACGTCCTTCGATGCGATTGCCGCGTCCGTGGTCCTTGGCACCCGAACGGACATACCCCATCGGCAGCCCCAGCAGCGTCGCCGTGATGGCCGCATGGGCGATTCCGGCGGTCGAGGTACCCATCAGCACCTCGGCTTCGGGAAACTTCGTGCGCACCGTCTCGGCCAATCCGGCTTCGACATGCTCGCGCACGACGGGGGCCGAGAGCGTCAGCCGGTTATCGCAATAGATCGGGCTCTTGATACCGCTGGCCCAGGTAAAAGGCTGCTCGGGGCGCAGGAACACCGCGCCGATCGACAGCAGGTCTTTGGCAATTGATTTCTCCATATTCGGGTTTATTGGTTAGCGGCGATATACTTTACCGGTCTTTCGACCCTGATTTCTCGCAAGATGGCCGCTAGCTGCGTTTATAAGTCCGCCCCTCACTCGGGAGGAGCTTATGGCACAAGCCACGGAGTTACTGCGGTCTAAAATCGCATATAATCGCCTTATTAACTTTATTTTTCTACAAATTGCGGCTCCTGAGCCAGTCAGTTCGCCCCCAGCGGCGGACCCGGCTAAAAGCAGTGCTTTAAGGAACCGTATTACGCTTTACCGCTTTCCGTTCACTTTTCACCGCTCTCCCGCAACCGCCTCTCGCAACACCGCCTCCACCTCGTCGGGGTAGATGCCGCCCTCGTGGACCTTGCGGCCGCCGACATAGAAGGTCGGGACATAATAGTAGTCGTAGCGATCGGCCACGTCGGGCTGCTCCGACTCCTCGATCATCTCGATTTCGACGGCCGCCAGCTCCGGATGGGCCGCCTTCGCTTCGTCGATATAGCGCAACGCCTTCTTGCAGAAGGGACACGTGCGCAGGTAAAACAGTTTTACAGGCAACATATTATACGTATCGTTAGACAACCGCATCCTGCAAGATCCGTGCGACAAAACGCCCACTCGGTTCACTCTCCACCGCTATTCCGCGACGAACTCGGCCACACAACGGCGGTAAGCCGCCACGGGATCGGCCGCAGCCGTAATGGGGCGTCCCACGACGATGAAGTCCGAACCGATCTCGCGGGCCCGGGCCGGTGTCGTGACACGTACCTGGTCGGCCACGTCGCCGTCGGCGAAACGCACGCCGGGCGTCACGGTCAGGAATTCCGCACCGCACGCCTCGTGGACCATACCCGCCTCCAGGGGCGAACATACCACACCGTCCAACCCCGCCTCGCGGGCATTTTGGGCATATTTCACGATCGTGTCGTTGATCGACGCGCCGATCAACAACTCCTGCTGCATGCGCTCCTCGCTGGTCGAGGTAAGCTGCGTCACGGCGATCAATAGCGGCCGCGTACCGTCCTCGCGCGTCAGTCCCTCGCGGGCCGCACGCATCATCTCGATGGTTCCGGCCGCATGGACGTTGCACATGTCGACATCCAGTCGCGACAGCACGGCCATCGCCTTACGCACCGTATTGGGGATATCGTGCAGCTTCAGGTCGAGGAAAATCCGGTGTCCCCGGCGTTTGATCTCCCGCACGATGGCCGGACCTTCGGCGTAGAAAAGCTCCATGCCGATCTTCAGAAAGGGTTTGCGCGCCTCGTCGCGGAAAAGATCGAGGAAGCGGAACGTATCTTCTGCGGACTTGAAGTCGCAGGCGATGATTACATCACGGTTCATAGCTGTATGTTTGAATTTTTATTTCCGATCATCCGTCCTTTTGAAACCGATCGCAGCTCCGGCAAGCCGCTCGGCTCCTCTACTCCACCGCCCCGATAATATCGCTCAGGCGTTCGATACCCAGGCGTTCCATCTCCACGGGCAGCGCCTCGACGATCTCTTTCGAAGCGTAGGGATTCACCAGATTGGCGGCCCCGACCTCGACGGCCGTAGCTCCGGCCATCATCATCTCGATCACGTCGCGCGCCGAGCGTACGCCTCCGCAGCCGATCACCGGCACGGAGCACGCTTTGGCGACCTGGTAGACCATCCGTACGGCCACCGGGAAAATCGCCGGACCGGAGAACCCGCCCATCGTGTTGGCGATCACGGGACGACGACGACGCAGATCAATGCGCATGCCCAGCATCGTATTAACCAAACACAACCCGTCAGCACCCGCCTCCTCGCAGGCGCGGGCTATTGCCACAATATCCGTGACGTTGGGCGAGAGCTTGATATAGACCGGTTTGGTCGTCACGGCCTTCACCGCACGCGTCACCTCGGCGGCTGCCTCGGGCGACGTGCCGAACGACATGCCGCCGTGCCGCACGTTAGGGCACGAGACGTTCACCTCGATCAACCCCACCTGCTCCTCCCGGTCGATCCGTTCGCAGCAATAGGCATACTCCTCGACGGAGAATCCCGAGATGTTGGCGATCACGGGCTTGTGAAAAAAACTCCGCAGGCGCGGCAGCTCCTCGGCGATCACGCGGTCGATACCGGGATTCTGCAATCCCACGGCATTGATCATTCCTTGCGTGCACTCCGCGATGCGGGGCGTCGGATTGCCGAAGCGCGCCTCGCGCGTCGTCCCCTTGAAAGAGAACGAACCCAGGATGTTGATGTCGTAAAACTCGCGGAATTCGTTGCCGTAGCCGAACGTTCCGCTGGCCGGAATCACCGGATTGTCGAGTCTCAGACCACTGAGTATGACCGAAGTATCTATCATCGTATCTTCGTTTTTCTACCAGATGACCTCCCCCTTGGCGAGCACCGGGCCCTCCTTGCAGATGCGTTTGCTGCCCTGCTTCGTCTTGCAGGAGCATCCCATGCAGGCGCCGAATCCGCACCCCATGCGCTCCTCGAAGGAGAGCTGCCCGTCCTGCTCCACCGCCTCGGACAAAGCACGCAGCATCGGCAGCGGCCCGCAGGCATAGAAGTAGTCGAAATCGGGCTGCCGCTCGGCGATAGCCGTCGTGACGAAGCCCCGCACGCCCAGCGAACCGTCGGCCGTGGCGACCGTCACGTCGCACCCCAAAGCACGGAATTCGTCGGCGAAGAAAACCTCCGACGCCGTATTGAATCCCAGCACTACCTGCACCGGAAGTCCTCCGGCCAAAAGCCGTTTGGCCAGGTTGTAGAGCGGAGGGACACCCACGCCGCCGCCCAAGAGCAGCGGACGCCGCACCTCCTCGCCGATCGAGAAGCCGTTGCCCAGTCCGGTCAACAGCTCCAACCGCTCCCCGGCCCGCATCCGGCTCATCTGCTCCGTACCGTCGCCCACGACCTTGTAAACGAGCGTCAGCGTCGCCGCATCGTAGTCGCAGACCGAAATGGGACGCCGCAGAAAACGGCCCTCCAGCGCGATGTCGACGAACTGCCCCGACGCGGTGATATACTGCGTATCGCCCGCAAGGACCATGCGCCACACGGCATCGGTCAGCGGCTCGTTCCGCAGAATTTCGTAATCGTTCAGCTTATACATATATTAAGAATCGGAAGGCCCCGGCCCCGTTGCGGAGCCCCGCCCGGAAAGTTTCGGGTCAAAGATAATGAAAACCCGAAAACTGTGCAAATAAATCCGCACGGATGCTCCGAAACGACGCATTTGTACGAACGCCCCATTTGCGCAAACGTTTATTCTACCATTCATCGGCCTCCGAAACAAAAATCTCCCCTTCCGCACCCGGAGAACGGGCCGCAGAAGGGGAGAAATTCGTCGTAAAGGAGCGCACTATTTCGCGTCGATCGTAGAGACGCGGAGGGTGATCTCCTCCAGCACGTCGAGCAACACCTTCACCGTTTCGAGCGCCGTGAAGACCGTCACGTTGTTCTCGACGGCCGTGCGGCGAATCTCGTAGCCGTCCAGACGGGTGTTATGCTGGTTGATGTCGATCGTGTTGATGACGTAGCTCACATGGCCCTGGCGCAGCGCATCGATGATCTCCGAGCTGCCCTCGCTCAGCTTGCGGCGCGTACGCGTGCGGATGCCGTGCTCGCGCAGGAACTCGGCCGTGCCGGTCGTCGCCTCGATGTTGAAGCCCAGGTCGTAGAAACGTCGCACAAGCGGCAGCGCCGTCATTTTGTCGCCGTCGGCGATCGTCACGAAGATCGTACCGTAGTTCGAGACGTTCATCCCCGTAGCCTGCAACGCCTTATAAAGTGCGCGCGTCAGCTTGTCGTCGTAACCGATCGCTTCGCCCGTGGATTTCATCTCGGGCGAGAGGTAGGAATCCATGCCGCGGATCTTGGCGAAGGAGAAGGCCGGAGCCTTGACGTACCAGCGTTGCTTTTCGCGTCCGTAGACCTCCGTGATGCCCTGCTCGCGCAGCGAACGGCCCAGGATGACTTGCGTAGCGATGTGGGCCATCTGCACGCCCGTCGACTTCGAGAGGAACGGCACCGTACGCGACGAACGGGGATTGACCTCGATGACATATACGTCCTCCTCGCCGTCGAGGATGAACTGGATGTTGTAGAGTCCGACGATACCGATACGCAGACCCAGCCGCACCGTGTAGTCGATGATCTTCTGCTTGGCGCGCTCGCCGACGCTGAAGGTCGGATAGACGCTGATCGAGTCGCCCGAGTGGATACCCGTACGCTCGACGTGCTCCATGATGCCGGGGATGAAGACCTCCTTGCCGTCGCAAATGGCGTCGACTTCGAGCTCCTTGCCCATGATGTAGCGGTCGACCAGCACGGGCGAATCCTCGTTGACCTCGACGGCCGTCTGGAGGTAGTGGCGCAGGCGCTCCTCGTTCGAAACGATCTGCATGGCACGGCCGCCCAGCACGTAGCTCGGACGCACGAGCACCGGATAGCCGATGCGCGCAGCGGCCCGCACGCCCGACTCGATATCCGTCACGGCCTCGGCTTCGGGCTGGGGAATACCCAGTTCCTCCATGATGCGCTCGAAGCAGCCGCGGTCCTCAGCATTACGGATCGCCTCGGTGTCGGTGCCGATGATGGGCACACCCAGTTCGGCCAGCGGATCGGCCAGGTTGATGGCCGTCTGTCCGCCGAGCGACACGACGATCGCCTTAGGCTTTTCGAGGTGGATGACGTTCATCACGTCCTCGACCGTCAGCGGCTCGAAATAGAGTTTATCGCTGGTCGTGTAGTCGGTCGATACGGTTTCGGGGTTGTTGTTGACGATGATCGCCTCGTAACCCGCCTCGCGGATCGACCAGATGGCGTGGACGGTCGAATAGTCGAACTCGACGCCCTGGCCGATGCGGATCGGGCCCGAACCCAGCACCACGATCTTCTCCTTGTCGCTCACCACCGACTCGTTTTCCATCTCGTAGGTCGAGTAGAAATAGGGCACGTAGGACGAGAATTCGCTGGCGCACGTGTCGATCATCTTGTAGACGGGGAAGATGCCGTGCCGCTCGCGCAGGCGGTACATCTCGTGCTGCGAGAGGCCCCACAGCTGACCGATATACTTGTCGCTGAAGCCCATGCGCTTGGCGTCGCGCAGCGTCTCGACGTCACCCGGATGCGTGCGCACGATCTCTTCGAACTCGACGATGTTCTTGAACTTTTCGAGGAAGAACATATCGATCTTCGTGCGGTTGTAGATCAGCACCAGGTCGATGCCGCCGCGGATCAACTGAGCGATGGCATAAAGGCGGTCATCCGTTCCTTCCTTGATATAGGCCAGCAGCTCGTCGTCGGTCCAGCCGTCGAATTTCTTGTGGTAGATGTGGCAGACGCCCGTTTCGAGCGAGCGCACCGCCTTGAGGAGCGACTCCTCGACCGTGCGGCCCACGGCCATCACCTCGCCCGTGGCCTTCATCTGCGTGCCGAGCTTGTTCGAAGCATCGGAGAACTTGTCGAAGGGGAAGCGGGCGATCTTCGTCACCACGTAGTCCAGCGTCGGTTCGAACGACGCCGGGGTGTTGGCGATCCGGATCTCGTCGAGGGTCATGCCCACGGCGATCTTGGCGCTCACGCGAGCGATCGGATAACCCGAGGCTTTCGACGCCAGGGCCGACGAACGCGACACACGGGGGTTGACCTCGATCAGGTAGTATTTGAACGAGAGGGGGTCCAATGCGAACTGCACGTTGCAGCCGCCCTCGATCTTCAGCGCGCGGATGATCTTCAGCGCCGAGTCGCGCAACATCTGGTATTCGCGGTTGGTCAACGTCTGGCTCGGCGCCACGACGATCGAGTCGCCCGTGTGGATACCCACCGGGTCGATGTTCTCCATGTTGCAGATGGCGATCGCCGTGTCGTTCGAGTCGCGGATCACCTCGTACTCGATCTCCTTGTAGCCGCGGATGCTCTTCTCGATAAGTACCTGGTGTACGGGCGAGAGGAACAGGGCGTTGCGCATCATTTCGCGCAATTCCTGTTCGTTGTCGGCGAAACCGCCGCCCGTGCCGCCCAGCGTGAAGGCCGGACGCAGCACCACGGGGTAACCGATACGAGCTGCGACCTCGGCACCCTCCTCCACCGAGGTGGCGATCTCCGAAGGGAGCACCGGTTCGCCCAGCGACTCGCACAGCTCCTTGAAAAGCTCGCGGTCCTCGGCGCGCTCGATCGACTCGAACGACGTACCGAGAATCTCCACCTGGCACTCGTCCAGGATGCCCTTCTTGGCCAGCTGCACCGCCAGGTTAAGACCCGTCTGTCCGCCCAGGCCCGGAACGATGGCGTCGGGACGCTCGTAGCGGATGATCTTGGCCACGTATTCGAGCGTCAGCGGCTCCATGTAGACCTTGTCGGCGATGTGCGTATCGGTCATGATCGTCGCGGGGTTGGAGTTCGCCAACACGACTTCGTACCCTTCTTCGCGCAGCGCCATGCAGGCCTGCGTTCCCGCATAGTCGAACTCGGCGGCCTGTCCGATGACGATCGGGCCCGAGCCGATCACCATCACCTTGCGTATATCTTTTCTCTTAGGCATTTTTGTGCTCCTCCATCATTTTAATGAACTTATCGAACAAGTAGGCGCTGTCCTGCGGACCCGGCGCGCTCTCGGGGTGATACTGCACCGAGAAAACCTTCTCCTCGGGGCACTCGACGCCCTCGGCCGTGTTGTCCAGCAGGTTGATGTGGGTAAGCCGCAGCGGCGTATCCTTGAGCGACTCGACGTCCACGGCATAGCTGTGGTTCTGACTCGTGATCTCGATACGGCCCGTCGCGAGGTTCTTCACGGGGTGGTTGCCGCCGCGGTGTCCGAACTTCATCTTGAAGGTCCGCGCGCCGTAGGCCAGCGCTACCATCTGATGGCCCATGCAGATGCCGAAGATCGGCAGGCGCCCTTTCAGTTCGCGCACCTTGGCGATCACCGGCTCGACGTCCGTAGGGTCTCCCGGACCGTTCGAAAGGAAGATGCCGTCGGGCCGGAAGGCCAAAATCTCCTCGACCGTAGCGTCGAAGGGCACGACCGTGACGTTGCAACCCTTCTGGTTCAGGCAGCGGATGATGTTGTATTTGATGCCGCAGTCGATCGCCACCACGTCGTAGCGGTGGTTGGGCGTACGCGAAAACCAACGTTTCTTGCAGCTTACGCGCGCCACCATATCGTGCGGCAGGGCATATTCGCGCACCTTGCGCAGCGCCTCGTCGTGGGGCGTCGAAGCATCGGTGATGATGACTTTCTGCGAACCCTCGTCGCGGATGATGCGCGTGAGCATGCGGGTGTCGATGCCCGAGATGGCGGGGATATCCAGCTCCTCGAACACCTCGTTGAGCGTCCGCGTATAGCGGAAGTTCGAAGGCGTGTCGTTGTACTCGCGCACGATCATGCCGCCGATGGTCGGGAACTTGGTTTCGTAATCCTCCTCGGCCGTGCCGTAGTTGCCGATCAACGGATAGGTCATTACCACCGTCTGGTCCGTATACGACGGGTCGGAGATGATCTCCTGATACCCCACCATCGAGGTATTGAAAACGATCTCGTTGATGGCTTCGCGGCTCGATCCGAACCCGTAGCCGTAGAACTCGCGACCGTTCTCCAGGACGATTTTTTTCGTGTAAGGCTTCATGTATTGGGATATGTTTCGTTTTTCATCAACATTCGTAAACGGTCTCTCCGCCCACGACGGTCAGCACCGCGCGTCCGCGCACCGGCCACCCCTCGAAGGGCGTGGCTCGCCCCGCGGAGCGAAACGTCGCCGGATCGACCGTATAGCGCGTATCGAGGTCCAGGACCGTGAAATCGGCCGCACACCCCGGCTCCAGGCCGCCGCCCAGCGCGAAAATCCGGCGCGGGTTCACCGACATGAGCTCCACCAGCCGTTCGAGCGAGATCGTCCCCGGGACGACCAGGTATTCGTACAGCAGTCCGAAAGCGCACTCCAGCCCCACGATGCCCATGGCGCTGCCCGCCAGGCCGCGCGACTTCTCCTCGGCCGAGTGGGGCGCATGGTCCGTAGCGACGACCTCGATCGTGCCGTCCTGAATGCCGGCGACGAGCGCCGCACGGTCCTCGGCGCTGCGAATCGGGGGATTCATCTTGAAACGCCCCTCCTCCTGCAAATCGGCGTCGGTCAAAAGCAGGTAGTGCGGCGCCGTCTCGCAACTCACCTTCAGTCCGCGGGCCTTGGCCCGGCGCACCAGCTCGACACTCTCCTTCGTGGAGACGTGGCAGACGTGGTACTGGCACCCCGTCTTTTCGGCCAGTGCGATATCGCGCTCGACCTGGCGCCATTCGCTCTCCGAGCAGATACCCCGGTGTCCGTGTTCGCGACAGTAGTCACCGTCGTGGATATAGCCGCCGCGCAACAGTTCGTCCACCTCGCAGTGGGCCACGATCGGACGTCCGACCCGCGCCGCACCGCGCATGGCTTCTTCCATCAGCTCGCCCGACTGTACGCCGCGGCCGTCGTCCGAGAAGGCGACGACATCCGGGGCCAAGGCCTCGAAATCGACCGTCTCGCCGCAGCCGCGCTGTCCGCGGGTGATGCACCCGTACGGCAGCACGCGCACCCGCGCATCGCGGCGGATGGCATCGAGCTCGACGCGCAGCGTCTCCGGAGCATCGGGAGCCGGATTGAGGTTGGGCATGGCGCAGACCGTCGTATAGCCGCCGCGGGCCGCCGCCGCCGTACCCGACGCGATGGTCTCCTTGTAGGTGAAACCCGGTTCGCGCAAGTGGACATGCACGTCGACCAACCCCGGAACGATATACCGACCCGAGAGATCGACCACCCGGTCGCCCGGTGCAGGCTCCGCATCGGCGACGATACGACCGTCGCTCACGGCCAGCGTCCCCGGCTGGAAACGGCCGTCACGATAGATCGTCGCATGGGTATAAAGCGTCTTCATACTGTGTAAAAAAATAGGGCAACCGAAACAGCTACCCTAATAAAACAAAAATACCGAAACCGCCGAAAAGCAGGAACCCCATTGACCGTCCTGCTGCCAGAAAACCTGAGCCGATGATATGTTGGGGTTGCAATTCACAGTTCGGGATCGTTTAATTGCGTACAAAGGTAGGGGTTTTTCATCGCCCCCGCAATATTTGCGGGAATTTTTTTCGACGATTATTTGCGATTTCCTACGAAACCGGGCATTCGAAGGCAAAAGGGTGTCGGTCGCCGCCTCAGACGGCAATGTTATTTCCGCAAACTGCGATCCTTTTGAATCGCGCGAGCCGCAGCCTCCCGGCAGCGGAGACTCGCCAATGGCAATCTTCCGCAGGCGACGAACCGCCCGGCTTTCAGCCGCAAATTCCGAATCGCCTCAACCTCTTGCCATATAAAACCGAAGGTGAAAGATCAAGACCTTTCACCTCCAACCTTTTACTTTTCACTGCCGCTCACTCCTCCCGCTTCGCGACGATCAGCTGCACGCCCGCCTCCTCGATCATCGCGGCCGTCTGATCGGCGATACCGTCGTCAGTGACGATCACATCGATCTCTTCGAGCGAACAGATGCGGCCGAAGCCCCGCTGTCCGAACTTCGAGGAGTCGGCCAGGACGATATGCTGCGACGCGGCCTGCATCATGCGTCGCGTAAGCCGCGCCTCCTCGATGGTCGAGGTGGTGATGCCGTGCTCGGGATCGATGCCGTCCACCCCGAAGAACACCTTCGAGCAGATGCAGTCGTCGAGCGCCTTCACGGCCGTATCGCCGAGCACCGAAAGCGACTTCTTATGGACCGTGCCGCCCAGTTGCACGAGATGGATGCGGTCCGAATCGTTGAGCAGCACACCCAGACGCAGGAAAGGCGTCACGATGTTGAGATGCTCCCACGGACGGCGCTTGAGCTCCTCGGCGAAGGCGTAGACGGTCGAACCCGACGCCACGATGATCGAATCGCTGGCGCCGACCAGCTCGACGGCCCGCTGCGCGATGCTGCGTTTGACGTCGCGCCGAATCGAATCCTTGACGTGGACGTCCTGATCGGCGACGTGGGGATCGGCCGGTCGGGCGCTGCCGTGGACTTTATACAGCAATCCCTGCTCCTCCAGCAGGCGGATATCCTTGCGAATGGTCACCTTCGTCACCCCCAGTTCGTTCGCGATATCGGTGATGCGGACAAACCCGAAGGTATTCAGTTTGTCGAGAATGAATTTGTGTCGTTCGGCGATGCTCAGCATATCGGGCGATAGTTTATGGTAAATATATGCGACATACCCTGCCTGGCGATTCGTCCAGGCGGTCGTTTACAATTCCGCCCCTTCCCTAAATTCCCTCTTCGGAGGGGACTTTTTCGTGCGTCCCGTAAGATGATCGGGGTTTAAGGCCGGTTTCGTGTAAAATCGTATATAATTGCCTAATTTATTTCGAGGACAAAGTTACCATTTATTCCCGGCATTCCCAAGAAGGACGGGCCACATTTTCAGCGATTGCAGCCGATAAATTGGCAACGACCCGCAAAATCGCTATCTTTAGCCTCCGATTCAGGAACGACCATGAAAACCCGCTTTCACCTGCTGCTCTGCATGCTGCTCGTATCGGGATGCCTGCACGCCTCGGCACGACGGCCCACGGGCATAGCCTTCTACGACGCAGACCGACTCTACGACACCCTGCCGTCGCCCTTTTACAACGACGACGATTACACGCCGCAGGGGCGCCTGCGCTGGAACACCGAACGATACGCCCGCAAAATCCGGCAGACGGCCGCCGTGGCCGATTCGCTCGCACTGCCGCTCGTCGCCCTGTGGGGCGTAGAGAACGAGGCGGTCGTGCGCGATATCGCCGCGACCTGCGAGAGCGACTACACCTACCTTCACCGCACGCTCAACTCACTCGACGGAATGGATTTCGCCCTACTCTACCACGGCGACCGCTTCTTCCCCGAGAGCGTCGCGGAAGGCAGGCGCTACCTCACGATCGAAGGCCTGTTGGACGGCGAACCGGTCTGTCTGATTCTCAGCGCCGACGACCGCACGGCCCAGTGGGCGGTCGCCGATCTGCGCGAGGAGCGTCCGGAGCTGAAACTCCTCGTTCTGGGACGCTCGGAAGGCCTCGATCCCGAGGCTTACGGCCTGCGCGACGCCCATGCGGATGCCGCCCGCGCAGGGAGAGGTTCGGCCTTCGTGCGCGGCCGCTGGACGATGCGTCACCGCATCCTCGCGGACACGGCGTTCCGCATCCGTTCGGCCGATGTTTACGCCCGCCGTTATCTGATTGATCCGGCGAACGGTATGCCGACACCGACCTATTCGGGCCGCAGTTATCGCGGCGGTGCGGGACGTTATCTGCCCGTATTCGCATACATCGAGTAAAATTTCTTGGATATTTCGAAAAGTTTTCCTATATTCGCATTCCCTACGGCGAAAAAAGCATGTTCGGCGGAGCGGCGATACTCGGATCGCCGCGATTTTCGTCTGTAACGGGGCCTGGCAATAAAAAAATTTAGGAACTATTACGATTTTACCCGGGACCGATCTCAAAGTCCTATGACCTTGCAGGTTGGACCCGAGAATCCTTTCTCGGAGCGGACTGACGGCGCGGCGCGAGACAACGACCGGCCCGTGCGAAAGACGGCCGAGAACCCGAGGCGGTGTAAAATCGTATTTACCAAAAATAATTTTAGACACCTAATTAATCAAAAACATTTATGGCAGACGTAAAACGGGTCTACACCTTCGGTAACAAAGAGGCCGAAGGCAACGGCAAAATGCGTGAACTGCTCGGCGGCAAAGGTGCCAACCTTGCGGAGATGAACCTTATCGGCATCCCCGTTCCTCCGGGCTTCACCATCACCACGGAAGTATGTACGGAGTACTACCAGCACGGCAAGCAGGCCGTCATCGAGATGCTCCGCCCCGAGGTCGAGAAGGCGATGAAGAACATCGAGAACCTCACGGGCATGAAATTCGGCGACAAGGAGATGCCGCTGCTCGTATCGGTACGTTCGGGCGCCCGCGCCTCGATGCCCGGCATGATGGATACGATCCTCAACCTGGGTATGAACGACGAGGCCGTCGAGGCCGTTTCGAAGCGCACGGGCAATCCCCGCTTCGCCTGGGACTCCTACCGCCGTTTCGTACAGATGTACGGCGACGTGGTGCTGGGCATGAAACCCGTATCGAAAGAGGACCACGATCCCTTCGAGGAGATCATCGAGGCTCAGAAGGAGAAGAAGGGCGTGAAGAACGACACCGACCTGACGACCGACGACCTGAAGGAGCTGGTCGTGAACTTCAAGGCAGCCGTGAAGAAGCAGACCGGCGAGGACTTCCCGACCAACCCCTGGGATCAGCTCTGGGGCGCCATTTGCGCCGTGTTCGGTTCGTGGATGAACGAGCGCGCCATCCTCTACCGCAAGCTCAACAACATCCCCGCCGAGTGGGGAACGGCCGTATCGGTGCAGGCCATGGTGTTCGGTAACATGGGCGACAACTCCGCGACGGGCGTAGCCTTCTCGCGCGACGCCGCGACGGGCGAAAACATCTTCAACGGCGAGTACCTCATCAACGCCCAGGGCGAAGACGTGGTAGCCGGTATCCGCACCCCGCAGCAGATCACCATCGAGGGTTCGAAGCGCTGGGCCAAGGCTCAGAACATCTCCGAGGAGGACCGCAAGGCGAAATACCCCTCGCTGGAGGAGGTAATGCCCGAGGTTTATAAGGAGCTGAACGAGATTCAGCACCACCTGGAGCAGTACTTCACCGACATGCAGGATATCGAGTTCACGATCCAGGACGGCAAACTGTGGATGTTGCAGTGCCGCAACGGCAAGCGCACGGGCGCTGCGATGGTCAAGATCGCTATGGACATGCTCCGCGAGGGTCTGATCGACGAGAAGACCGCCGTGCTGCGCTGCGAGCCCGCGAAGCTCGACGAGCTGCTGCACCCCGTCTTCGACAAGAAGGCCATCGCTACGGCGAAGGTCATCACGAAGGGTCTGCCCGCATCGCCGGGTGCCGCGACGGGTCCGGTCGTATTCTTCGCCGACGACGCCGAGAAGGTGCTCGCCAAGACGGGTCAGAAGGCCGTGCTCGTACGTATCGAAACCTCGCCCGAGGACCTGAAGGGTATGCTCGACGCAGCGGGTATTCTCACCGCACGCGGAGGTATGACCTCCCACGCTGCCGTCGTAGCCCGCGGTATGGGCAAATGCTGCGTATCGGGTGCCGGCGAGTTGCAGATCGACTACAAGGCCCGCACGATCGAGGTCAACGGCTTCACCGTGAAGGAGGGCGACTGGATTTCGCTCAACGGCTCGACGGGCGAAGTTTACCTGGGTCAGGTAGCCACGAAGGCCGCCGACCTGAGCGGCGATTTCGCACAGCTCATGGAGCTGGCCGGAAAATACTCCGTACTGAAGGTCCGCGCCAATGCCGACACGCCGAAGGACGCCGCACAGGCATTCGCTTTCGGTGCCGAGGGTATCGGTCTCTGCCGCACGGAGCACATGTTCTTCGAGGGCGACCGCATCAAGGCCATCCGCGAGATGATTCTGGCCGACGACGAAGCCGGCCGCCGCGTGGCGCTGGGCAAGCTGCTGCCCATCCAGCGCGGTGACTTCGAGGGTCTGTTCAAGGCCATGAACGGCTATCCCGTGACGGTCCGCCTGCTCGATCCCCCTCTGCACGAGTTCGTGCCCCACGACGAGAAGGGACAACAGGAGATGGCCGACGAGATGAACGTGCCCCTGAAGAAGATCGTCGAGAAGGTCGAGGCGCTGGCCGAGTTCAACCCCATGCTGGGACACCGCGGCTGCCGTCTGGGCAATACCTATCCCGAGATCACCGAGATGCAGGCCCGCGCCATCATCGAGGCCGCCATGAACGTCAAGGCCGCAGGCATGCCCGTTCACGTGGAGATCATGGTGCCGCTGGTAGGTAACCACAAGGAGCTGCGCTATCAGAAGAACATCATCGACAAGACGGCCGAACAGGTATTCTCGGAGCGCAACGACCGGATCGAATACATGGTCGGTACGATGATCGAGGTGCCGCGCGCAGCCGTGACGGCCAACCAGATCGCTGAAGTCGCCCAGTTCTTCTCGTTCGGTACCAACGACCTGACGCAGATGACGCTCGGCTTCTCGCGCGACGATATCTCGAAGTTCCTGCCCGTATACCTCGACAAGGGTATCCTGAAGAACGACCCGTTCCAGATTCTCGACCGCAACGGCGTAGGCCAGTTGATCCGCGAAGCCGTATTCAAGGGCCGCGGCACGCGCGAGAACCTCAAGTGCGGTATCTGCGGCGAACACGGCGGCGAGCCCTCGTCGGTGGAATTCTGCCACTACGCAGGTCTGAACTACGTCAGCTGCTCGCCCTTCCGCGTGCCCATCGCACGCCTGGCCGCGGCTCACGCAGCACTCAACCAGAAGTAAGATACTTTTGCGGGACCCGATCCCGCAGCTATTCGAAAAACCACCCCGTCGCATGTTGCGACGGGGTGGTTTTTTGGTGAAAAGTTTTCTCGATAGATCATCTTAGCCGAGAAGGTCCCGTGTTAAGGCAAAGGCTCGCAAAACAATCTAAAACATCTATTTCTTTGAGCCGCGCAAGCCGCAGCCACCCGCTCGCAGAGGCCCGCAAACCACAGCCATTTCTAAAACCAGGCTCGAAAAAAATACAGGCGAAAGGTTTTTCGCAGACCACCCTGAAAAAATACCTTTCACCTGCAATCTGCAAGGCAAAGCCTTACCATCTTCGGCGGCTCGCGCTTTCAGCGCGACCGGCCCAGCCGCCGAAGATGATCTTTCGTCCTATGCTTCCCGTCACCGCAGCGAAACAGGGATTTCGTCCGTCAACTCCCGTTCGTCGGCTCCTGCCGAACGAATCAACGTGCTGCCCCCGATGCGCGACTCCGCCGTATTGTAAAGGACGGCATTACCGTCGCCATCCGTCACGCGGAGCGATGCCGGACAGGCTGCATCGAGCTCCGCAGCAATCGTCCAGCCGCCGACCGTCACGCACCCCGCAGCCCCGCAGGTCAACGGTACCGCCGTGCACCCGTCGGGCGTAATGCGGAATACGGCCAGGAAACGCTGCGCGCGGCTCTTCTGCGCGGTCGAGAACTCGGCATGCCATTGTTTCGCATAGACGAGCGGCTTGCCGTCGGCCCCAGCACGCTTCTTCCAGTTGATCGCCGGGGAGAAAAACTCGTCGGTCAGATGGAGCCGCAAATCCCCCTGCGTAAAGAGCTCCATACGTCCTTCGGCCGCTCCGTTCGATGCGGAAACCTCCTGCGGCGCCAGTCGCTCGATCCGCCGGTGGCTATGCAGCAGCCAGGTCCACGTCACCGGTTCGCGAGCCTCCAGCTCGTCGTAGATGACGATGATATCGGGCTTGAGAAAAAGGAAATGGCGGCGGAAGCGCGTGATGCCCGGATCGCCGAAACCGTTCTCAGGGGTATACTCGACACCCGATTTCTCCATGCGGTCGATCCAGAAGGGCGTACGCATCCGATCGTAGGCGTGCGTCGCATCGCCCAGCGTATAGGTCAGCGCCGGAGTATCGGCGAAACGCGGCAGCCAGCCGTAACCGTTCTCGCCGATGCACTGTGCCATGCCGTCGGCCAGGATCGTACAGTGACCGCGCGTGCGATAGTGCATGAGCGTGTGCTTGTCGTTGAAATTGGAGTAATAACCCGTACCTCCGAAAAGCTGGCGACCTCCGTAACTGATCGTGAAGCCGTTATGCGCCGCATGGGCATGCCCCGTCGCGCCGAACGGCACTCCGATGAAAGTAGCCATCAGATCATGCGCAGCATCCGCCGCATCGGTATGCATGAGAGAAAAGCCCGCATCGGGATAAAATTTCGAAGTCCATGGTTGCGGAGCCTCGGCACGCACGCAGTCGATCGGCCTGTCGGTCAGGATACGATAGAGCCGGAAAGTCTTGGCCTTGTAAAGATTCGCAGGATCGTCGCCGATCAAACGGTCGGCATACCAACGCGCCTCGGGACTGTGCAGCTCGCGGGCCAGGGCGTCGGCGAAACCCATATACTGAGCCGGCGGGGTCGTGAGTTTGTCGTAGTCGTCGCCGAAACCGGTAGCGTAGGAGTCCTTCGGAAACGAGTTGACGAGGAATCCCGGCAGGTTGCGATACCAGGGAATGTCGAAGAAATCGACACCCGTGAGACGCGACAGCACGAAGGGAATATAGACGAACGACACGAGGTTGGCCTCGAAATAGCTGCATCCGTCGTGCCAACCGCCGTCCTCGCCGCCCAGGATCGGGAAGCGCGAGCACCACACCTCGTAGCCGTAGCGCAGCCACCGCTCCGCATCGGGAAGATCGCCCGCAACGGCGATCGCCGTAAAGAGGAAGTTGCGGAACGTATGTTGCCAGACGTGATTGTCCATCGAATGGCACTCGAAATCACGGGCATAATTGCGGAAGAAACGAGCCCCGCGCACGCGGATCGCTTCGAGAACGCGCGCCCGCTCGTCGGAAGTCATGAAGTCGCACGCCGTATCGTAGGCCACGGCCAGTCCGTACATGATGGCCGAACGGTTGAAGTCTTCGGACGTGGCATCACTGTCCACGGGCAGGGCCGCCGCATGCAGAGCATGGCGCACGGCGGCACGGGCGAAAGGCTCCTCGCCCGTCAGGAGGTAGGCGATCGAGAAATCCACGGCGGGCTGCGTGACGACCTCGCCGAATTTGTGGTACATGAAGTTAATCATCACCTTTTTCTCGTAAGCCGTCATGCCCGTCGTATCGCGCGGGCGCGTGGGTGCCACCGGCACGAGGGGCATATCCAGTTTCCGGCGCGCCTGCCGCACCAGTTCGCGGGCTTCGGGATTCCGGCTCGCCCGGGCACGGAAAGCATCCGCCTCGTCGCGCCGCACGTAGAGCCGGAAATGGGGCATGGCGGCGACCTTCGCAGCGAGGTCCCAGGCTGTCGGCGTCGCGAAACTCCGGGCCGAAGCATCGACCCGGAAGCGCTGGAGCGGCGACCAGACTTCGGTCCCTCCGGGCTCCTGGCGGCTCCACTGCCAATACCAGCGTCCCTCCGCCAACGGACGGTGCACGGCCCACGCGGCCCAGTCGAAAGGCCCCTCGACCATCGTCGCCGCCGAAGCGAAAGTACTGTCCTGCGACAACCGCACGCGATATTGCGTGCCGGGAGCATCGTCCGAAGCAGGCCACAGCAGCGCGGGCGGGTTCTGCCGCACGACGACATCCGACGCGGGTTTGGCCCACTGGCGGTAACGCGGATGCAGCGCCTCCTTGTCGAGGTGTCGCTCGGCGGGCTGCCAGGTCTGTTGGGCGGAAGCGCCCGCTGCGACCAGACAGGCCGCCATCACTATAAATCGTTTCATAAGATATGTGCTTTTATTTTTTACCAAATGCGGAGATATGCAAGGCCCAGTTTGCGCAAACTGCGATCCTATGGATCGCGCGAGCCGTAGCCTCTCTCCGGCGGAGGCTCGCGTTACTCGCCCCGCAGGCTACGTCCGCTTTCAATGTTCCCCCAGGATTAGCCCTGCGGCGCCGAGAGCCCCGGCACGGTTGCCCAACATCGCCGGAACGATCTCGGTTTCGGCCGCACAGACATCCATCGCCTGCCGGCGGACACCCTCGCGAAGCCGGTCGAAATAAAACGCACCCGCCTCGGAAATACCGCCTCCGACGACGACGCGCTGCGGCGCGAAAAGGTTTATCACCGAGGCGATGCCGTGCGAGAGATACATCCAATGCTCCTCCATCGCCTGCACGGCAGCGGCTTCGCCCGCATGATACCGTGCCACGACCGTCCGGCCGTCCGCCTCTCCGCAGTCCGTCAGGTGCACATAACGCCGCACGAGCGCCGCCGTCGAGGCATAGTGCTCCAGGCACCCCACGCCGCCGCAGGCACACGGCTCGCCGTCGCATTTGACCGTGATGTGTCCCAGCTCCATACCCCGGCCGCGATAGCCGCGAAAGAGCCGTCCGCCCACGAGCATGCCGCAGCCGACACCGGTCCCGACCGTCACGAACACGGCATCCGTCACGCCCCGGCCCGCACCGAACAACGATTCACCCAACGCCATGGCATTGGCATCGTTGCACGCCCGGCACACCATTCCCGTCGCCGCCTCGATCCGGTCGGCCAACGGCACGTTCTCCCAGCCGACGATGTTCTCCGCACCGCCCAGCACCGTGCGCCCGTCCTCGGAAACGACGCCCGGCGTACCGATGCCGACACCCTCCAGGTCGATACCCTCCTGCGCGGCATAGCCGCGGCAGGCTGCGACGGCCTTCGTCAACTGCTCCAGCACCGATTCGGCCCCTTCGTCCGCCCGCGAGGGCAATTCCCCGCCGAAACGGATCGCTCCGTCGGCAGCGACCACGGCGTACTTCACCGAAGTACCGCCGAGGTCTATTCCGATCGCATGGCGCATCATGCCCGCTCGACCCAAATCGGGGAGGACCATCCCCACTGTCCGTCGCGCTGACGCACGCGCACGTAATAATAATCGGTATCGCGTTCGGCCTTCTCGTCGACCATGTAATGGCCCACGGCGAAACCGGGCTCCGTAGCCGCCCGTTCGAACTGAATGGCCTCGGACAACCAGCCGCGCAGGAAATGCGCGCGGGCACCCTCCAGCAGCTCGGCGAGGGTATGTTCGTAGCGGTGGCCGTTGAACTCGGCGACGATCTTCCCGTCGCGGGGCATCTCGACGTCGAGAATCACGCCCTGCATGGCCGGCGTCATGACATTGGGGTTCTTCGACGAATACAGATCGAGCACGACCTGCTGCGCGTCGCGCTCCAGCACCCGGTTGACACGCGTGCGGAACCGCGTCTCGCCCGGCTGCGGCGAGGTGAAGGCCGCGCCGCGAAAACAGGTCTGCATATCCTCGATACGGCCTTCGGTGAGGCTCACACGCCCCTGCCAGTGGATATACTCCTCCTCGCGGTTCCAACCGAAGTTGATCTTCACCTTGGCGCGGACCGTATCGCCCTCGGGCACCACCGTGCGGTGGGGAGCCCCCAGGCGGGCAATGCACTCGCCGTTCTTAATCAGATCGACATAATCCAGATGGTTCTGCCCCTCGACGTTGACGTAGATTTCGCGCCGCGAAGCACGGATCACGTCGCCCGAAGCCCCGCCGTTGATGCGGAAATCGATCTTGATCTTATCGCCCGTCACACCGCAGACGTGACGCTTGCCCATATGCTCCCACAGGGCATTGCGCTCCAGCGACGGAGCATACACGCCGATGCGGCCGTCGCCGTAGCTGCCCGGATATCCGGCATGCTGGTCGGTGGAGCACATCAGTCCGAACTTGTGGCCCTGCTCCAGACCGTAACGGATCGAGCCCTCCCACGTACGGGGCCCCATATCGTGCAGGTAGTCGTAATCACCCGAGTCGCTCTCGGCCAGTCCGTGACGCGAGAACATCTCGACGAAAGGCGTCTGAGCATCCTCGCGGAACGCCGACCAGTTGTAACCGCGGAATCCGGTAATGTAGCCCATATGGTGCGGCGTGACGTAGCAAGCGTATTTTTCGAGCCGCCGTTTGAGGTCGGGCACCGACGTACACTCCACCAACGGTGCATCGAAGTCGCGGAACAACGCCACGTGGTCGCCGTGTTCCATGCTGTGGCATTCGTACGACGGGAAGGTCAGGAATTCGCCCGGACGGTCGGCCTCCTTCACCGCCTTGAGGTATTTGGCATAACCGCCGCGACGCAGGCATTTGAAGGCCTCGGTATGATAGCCGATAACCCAGTTGAGCCGCGGATCGTTCTCGCCCGGAATATCGGGCCACAAGGCATGGGGCGTCACCGAAGCGAAATCCAACTGCTCGGCAGCGGCAGCCAGGGCATCCGACAGGTCGCCGTGACCGTAGGTAACGTTGCAGTGGTTGTGTACGTCGCCCCAATAGACCTTCATATCTTTGAGCGAAGGCATCTTGCGCTTCACCTCATCGGGCAGCGACTCGCTGTCGCGGCCCAGTCTCGCACAGGCCGGAACGGCACTCACGGCAGCAAGCCCGAGCAGCGACCAACCCGAAGTTTTCAGAAATTCTCGTCTGTCCATAATCGTATCGTAGTTTTTTCGGTTTCAAATTCAAAATCAACGTCTTTAGCGTAGCCTCTTCGGCGGCCGGGGCGGTCGCCGAAGAGGCTCTCTCTGCAAATGGCTATTCATAAAACCCGGCTCTTGACCGGGCTCCGGGCGAAAGCTCGGCCCAGCCGCCGAAGAGGATGCCACTGACGGCCGTTCTCCGAGCCGGGCCGCCTAAAGATTCTCCGCGCCGCGGAAAAATTCGTATTCCCGTTCGCAGGGATCCGTGTCGCCGCACTCCTGCTGGAGACGTTCGAGTTCGGCGTGCAGCCGGGCCCGCACCTCGGCATAGGCCGGATCGTCGTAGACATTGCGCATTTCGTGCGGATCGCGCTGCATGTCGTAGAGCTCCCATTCGTCGACATCGTTGTAGAAATGGATCAGCTTATGGTCGCGCGTACGGATGCCGTAATGACGCTTTACGGAGTGCCACGAGGGATATTCGTAGTAGTGGTAGTAGACCCCCGTGCGCCAATCGGCCGGAGTCGCGCCGCCCGAGGTGAGCACCTCCCGGAGCGAACGTCCCTGCATGTCTTCCGGAACATCGAGTCCGGCCATCTCGACGAACGTCGGCGCCAGGTCGATGTTCATCGCCAGGGCGTCGCTCCTCGTTCCGGCCTTCACCGCCTTGGGATAGCGCACCAACAGCGGCGTACGCTGGCACTCCTCGTACATGAAACGCTTGTCGAACCACCCGTGCTCGCCCAGGAAGAAACCCTGATCGGAGGTGTAGACGATGATCGTATTGTCCAGCTCGCCGATCCGCTCCAAGTAGTCGAGCAGGCGGCCGACATTCTCGTCCACGCCCTTGATGACGGCGCAGTAGTCCTTCATATACTGCTGGTATTTCCAGCGCACGATCTCCTCCTTCGAAGCCTTATCGCGCAGGGCCCGCCACTCGGCGATCCGCGGTGCGTAAGCCTCGTTCCAACGTGCCTTCTCCGCGTCGGTCATGCGGTCGTAGGCGGCCCGGTACTGCATGATGCTGCTCAGACGGTCGTTGGCGCGCTTCACGTCGTCCTTGTTGGCATCGTCCGTATGCGTAAGTTCGTCGATACGCGCGATCTCCTCGGGCGTGATGAGCTTCAAGTCCCATTCGGGCCACATGTCGCGACCGATCTCCATCGCCTGTTCGCGTGCGGCACGGCCGCGCCCCGCATAGTCGTCGAGCAGGTTGTCCGGCTCGGGGAAAACCTTGTCGTCGAACATCCCCAGGTGACGCTGCGCAGGCATCCAGTTGCGGTGGGGCGCCTTGTGGTAGTAAAGCATGGCGAAGGGCCGGTCGGGATCGCGACGCTCCAGGAAGTCGATCGCCTTGTCGGTAATGACGTCGGTGACGTATCCCGGGCAAACCTTCTCCTCGCCGTTTTCGATGAACAGCGGCGCATAGTACTCGCCCTGTCCGACCAGAATACTCCAAAAATCGAATCCCTGCGGATCGGAATTGAGATGCCATTTGCCGATCATAGCCGTCTGGTAACCGGCCTCGTGCAACAGTTTGGGGAAGGTCTGCTGGTCGCCGTCGAACGTACGGGAATTATCGGTGAATCCGTTCGCATGGCTGTATTTGCCCGTGAGGATGCAGGCCCGCGAGGGTCCCGAGATCGCATTGGGAACATAGCAGTTTTCGAAGAGCATGCCTTCGCGGGCCAGCCGGTCGAGGTTGGGCGTTTCGACCAACAGACTGCCGTAGCAACTCATCGCCTGGGCCGTATGGTCGTCGGTCATCATCACGATGATGTTCGGACGCCGGGGTTGTTCGTCGCGGCAACCCGCAAGGGCCGCCATCGTCAGGGGCACGGCGGCGTAACGCGCGCCCTGCCGCATTCGTTCGAGGTTTTTCATAGGTATGGGTTTCGAGGTTTATTCGGTAACTAAAGCCTTCAGGTTGCGCACCATGCGGGCATCGGCGATCCGTTCGGCCCACACGAGCATCCGGCGGCGCAGGCGGTCCAGCTCCCCGGCATAGCGGCGATCGACGGCCAGGTTGACCATCTCGCCCGGATCGGCTTGCAGGTCGTAGAGCGCCTCGCGGTCGCGTCCCCACTGGTAGAGGACGTATTTATAGCGCGACGAGACGATCGACCAACCCCGAATACCGGCACCCGACAGCAACGTTTCGACGAAAACGTCGTCGTGCAGCGTTTCGGCGCGGCCTTCGGCCACGGGACGCAGGCTGCGGCCGCGGTAACGCTCCGTGTCGAGCTCGACACCCGCGTAGTCGCACAGCGTGGCGTAGAGGTCCAGACCGATGTTCGACAGCGCCCCGGCGTTCGTGACGCCCCGCAACCCGGTGCCGCGCGGCGCCTTGACGATCAGCGGCACGTTGATGCACTCCTCGAACAGGGCCCATTTCTGGTTCCAGCGGTGGGCCGCCACGCCGTCGCCGTGGTCCGAGCAGAAGACGATCGCCGCGTCGTCGTAGAGCCCGTGCGCCTTCAACACCTCGACGATGCGTCCCACTTCGCGGTCGACGCGCTCGACGAGCCGGTAATAGGCGTAGAGATAGCGCCGCCAGTCGTCCTGCGTATACGTATAGGTATCGTGGTAACGGGGCGATGCGGCATGTTCGAGCCGCAACGCCTCGGGTTCGTAGGTCGAAGGCATGAAGTTGGCCGGAAGGTTGGGACAATCCTCCGTGGCGAAGGGCGGCAGTTCGCCGTAGTGCAGCGATTCGAAACGTCCGTATTCGCAGATTTCGTGAGGATCGAGCAGCGAGGCGACCAAGAACAAGGGCTGCGTCCCGTCGTAGGCGTCGAGCGCCCGGTCGCAGGCGTCGGCCAACGTCGGGTCGTGCATCTTCGCGATACCGCGGAATCCCGTACCCGTTGCGGGCACTTCTACTTCGGGGACATGCCATTTTCCGGCATAGAGACATTCGTAACCCGCAGCGGCGATGCGGTGGCCGATACCCTGGGCCATATCCTCGGCATGGGGCCGGACGGCATTGTCGGTGGCCCCCACCTCGGAGGGCATGCGGCCCGTGATGAGCGACGCCCGGCAGGGACCGCTCAGCGGATAGGGACAGTAGGCGCGCGTGAAGCGTACGCCATCGGCGGCCAGGGCATCCATCGCAGGGGTCTTCACCCACGGATTCCCGGCGCACGACATGGCGCCGGCCGTCTGCTGATCGGTCATGATGACGACGAGGTGCGGCCGCCGCTCGGCAGCACGCTTGGGAGCCGGAGCGGCTCCGGCATCGGACAGTGCGAGTGTCGCGGTCGCGAGCGACGAAAGGCAGGCGACGCGTCCCGCGAAGTTTTTCGGATCGGTCATAATTCGGTTTTCGGTATGGTTCGGGTTCGGTATGCCGCGACCGGAAAACCCGGTCTTCGGCAAGAACAAAATTACGCATTTCCGTCCGCTCCGCACACGGGGTTTGTCGCCGAAAAGGCCGCTTCTGTCGAAAAGGATTTCGTTTTTGTGCAATCGGACCCCAAATTTGTCCCGAAGACCGCCCCGAAAAGGATTTCGGCGCCCGAATTCTACAAATTCGATATCGGATTGCACAAAACTGAAACCCCTTTGCAGAATATCCGGCAAAGTTTCACCGTATTTTATAGGCACCCGCGGCGGGTTGTCGTATCTTTGTACAACCTGAAACAACCTCGAACGACATGAAACTTATCCGACCGATTCTTCTGTTGCTGGCCCTTGCGGGTCCGCTTTTCGCCGGAGCCGGCGAGCGCGATTCCGTGTTCGATCTGCTCGACCTTTCGCAGCCCGGACTGGAACGCGTCGCCGACCTCCACCGCGAAGGCGACGACCATGCTGCCGCAGCAGCCCTGCTCGAATACTACCGCACGCGCCGGGGCGTCGTCTGCCCCGACGTACGGCTCGACGCCGTGACCGTTACGCCCGACGAACGCCGCTGGGCCGACGAGGCGCTCGAACACCGGTTCTTCGTACACGCGGGTTACCAGCCCTCCTTTTTCTATGGCGAGGATATCGACTGGGAGTATTGGCCCGTACGCGACAACGAACTGCGCTGGCAGCTGCACCGCATGAAGTGGTGGGCCCCGATGGGCAAAGTCTACCGTCTGACGGGCGACGAGCGCTACGCCGCCGAGTGGTGCGCCGAATACCTCGACTGGATGCGCAAAAATCCCCTCACGGAATACCGCGACGAGGAGGCCCGGGGCTGGAACACGGCGCCGAACGTCTACTTCGCCTGGCGGCCGCTCGAAGTGAGCGACCGGCTCGAATTCCAGATCCACCAGTTCCTCTACTTCCTCCCCTCGGAGCACTTCACGCCCGAATTCCTGCTCCGCTTTCTGGAGAACTATCACCGCCACGCCGAGCACATCACCCGCCACTTCTCGGCTGCGGGCAATCACCTGCTGTTCCAGGCCCAGCGGCTCGTCTTCGCGGGCGTCTTCTTCCCCGAGCTGCGCGACGCGGCACGCTGGCGCGCGACGGGCGTCGAAATCCTCAACCGCGAAATCGGCAAGCAGGTCTACGACGACGGCGTACAATACGAACTGGACCCGCATTACCACCTCGAATCGATCAACATCTTTTTCAAGGCGCTGCGGATGATGGACGCCAACGGCTATCGCGACGAATTCCCCGCGGAGTATCTGCGTACGGTCGAGCGCATGATCGAGGCGCACCTCAACTACTCGTTCCCCGACTACACCGTGCCGATGTTCAGCGATGCGAAGCTGCACGACCGCACGACGACGCTCCCCTGCTACCGCGAATGGACGGAGGTCTTCCCCGACAACGCCGCCATCCGCCGTCTGGCGACCGAGGGACGCGAAGGTGCGGCCCCCGACTACCGCTCGCGGGCATTCCGTACCTCGGGCTTCTACGTCCTGCGCAACGGTTGGGAGGAGGATGCCACGGTGATGGTGCTCAAGGCGGGCCCGCAGGCGTTCTGGCACTGCCAGCCCGATAACGGCACGTTCGAACTGTGGCACGCCGGGCGCAACTTCTTCCCCGATTCGGGCAGCTTCGTCTACGCGGGCGACAAGGAGGTGACGGCCCAGCGCAACTGGTTCCGCCGCACCGCCGTGCACAATACCCTGACGCTCGACGACCGCAACCTGGACAGCACGGCGTCGCACTGCCTGCTGTGGCGCACCGAAGGGCGCGACGAGACGGTCGTAGTCGAGAACCCCTCCTATGCGGGCCTCACCCACCGCCGTGCGGTGTTCTTCGTCGACCGCCGGTTCTACGTCATCGTCGACGAGGCGTGGGGCGATGCCGAGGGCGACGTGGCGCTGCACTACCACCTCACGGAGTGCGAACCCCTGGAGAGGCCCGACGACTGTTTCGTCGCAACGCGCTTCGAGGACGGCAACAACCTGGCGCTGCGCGTGTTCGGCGCCGAGCGCATGGAGCGCACCGAAGGATGGGTTTCGCGCAGCTACCGCCACCGCGAAGCACGTCCCTCCTACGCCTTCCGCACGCACAAACGCGCGGGCGAGGCCGTCAGGACCGTAACGGTGCTGCTCCCGGCCCGCGACGCCGGCAAGAGCCGCATCGAAGCCGTGCTGCGCGGCGGATTTTCGTCCCGCGGCGCTGCCGTAAGGGTGAAGATCGACGGCCGCAAATACGATCTGAAATACGAACTGAACTAATACCTACTATGAAATCCCTACTGAAAATCTGCTGCGCCGCACTCGCGCTCTGCACGATGCCTGCGGCGGCGAAAAATGCTCCGGCGTCCGATCCCGACGCCAAAGCGCTCTACGAACTGCTCGATCTCGACCGTCCCGGACTCGAAAAGGTCCGCAAGGCCGCCGCGAAGGGCGACTACCCTACCGCCGACAAGGAGCTGCTGAAGTACTACCGCAACCGCAGCGGCATCGTGCTGGCGGGTCTCGACCTCGACAAGGTCACCGTAAAAAAGGACGAACGGCAGATGGCCGACGAAGCGCTCGAACACAAATTCTTCGCCCACAAGGGTTACCAGCCCTCCTATTTCTACGGCGACGATATCGACTGGCGCTACTGGCCCGTCAAGGACAACGAACTGCGCTGGCAGCTGCACCGCCACTACTGGTTCATTCCGCTGGCGAAGATGTACTACACGACGGGCGATGAAAAATACGTCGAGGCATGGATCGACCAATACGGCGACTGGATCCGCAAGAACCCGCTGGACGGCGTGGAACGGCTGCGCGCCGCGGGTGCGAGCAAGGAGGAGATCGATGCCGAGCGGGAGAACATCCGGTTCGCATGGCGCCCGATGGAGGCCGGACGACGGGCCCAGGACTTGCTGACCGAATTCGCCCTCACGATCCGCTCGCCGCGCTTCACGCCCGAGTTTCTCAACCTTTTCCTGCGCATGTACCACCAGCATGCCGCCTACGTCGACAGCCACTATTCGAAGCAGGGCAACCACCTGCTGTTCGAGGCCCAGCGCATGGTCTACGCCGGAGTCTACTTCCCCGAATTCCGCGACGCCGCGACGTGGCGCAGCAACGGCGTGGAGATTCTCAACCGCGAGATCGGCGTGCAGGTCTACCCCGACGGCATGCAGTTCGAGCTGGATTTCGGCTACCACATCGCCTCGATCGATATCTTCCTCAAGGCGCTCGACATGGCTACGGCCAACGGCATGCGCGACGAATTCCCCGAGGCGTTCATCCGCACGGTGGAGCGCATGACCGAAGCGACGTGGAACCTGCTGTTCCCCGACTACTCCAACCCGATGTTCGGCGACACGAAACTCCACGACAAACCCTCGCTCGTGGCGCAGCTGAAACGCTGGAGCCGCGTATTCCCCGACAACGCCACGCTCCGCTGGTTCGCCACCGAAGGTCGCGAAGGCACGGCCCCGCAGTACGTTTCGCACGCATTGCCCGACGCGGGATTCTACACCCTGCGCACGGGATGGGACGGCGGTGCGACCGCTGCGATCGTCAAGGCAGGTCCTCCGGCCTTCTGGCACAACCAGCCCGATAACGGCACCTTCGAATACTGGCGCCGCGGCCGCAACTTCTTCCCCGATTCGGGCAGCTATGTCTACGGAGGCGACAAGGAGGTGCTGGCCCAGCGCGAATGGTTCCGCCAGACCCGCGTGCACAACACCCTGACGCTCGACGACCGCAACCTGGAGACGACCGATTCGAAACTGCTGCTGTGGAACCCGGACGGCGACGTAACGGTGCTCGTGACGGAGAACGCCTCCTACGAAAGACTGACGCACCGACGCGCGATGTTCCTCGCGCAGGACGGCGTGCTGGTGATCGTCGACCGCGCTTCGGGTACGGCGGCAGGCCGCACGGGCGTGCATTTCAACCTTTGCCCCTGCAAGGCCGATTTCGCCGACGACGGCACCGTACGCACGCTTTTCGGCGACGGCAACGACATCCGCCTCAAAACCTTCTGCGACGCTTCCGCGCGCATCGTCCCCCAGGAAGGTTGGGTATCCTACGCCTACCGCCAGAAGGAGGAGCGTCCGGCCTACTCCGTAGAGGCCCGGAAGGCGGCCGACGGCGACGTTCTTTTCATCACGGTCGTCGCACCCGACGACGAGGCGCATGCGGGATCGATCGCCGTCGTACCCGACGCCGCATCGACCGCCGACCGATTCTCGGCCGCCGTACGCATCGGAGGCAAGAACTACACGCTGAAGTACGAACTCTGACCGAGGCCATGAAAAGATTCGCATTGCTGCTCCTCTGCACCGCCGCGATCCGGGTGCAGGGAGCCAATCCGCCCGCCGGAGAGGCGCTCGAATCGATCATCGAGCGGGTGAACGTCCAGGCCGACAGCGCCCGCAGGGAGCAGATCATCGACAACGAATGGGTGGCCGTAGGCATCCGCAAGGAGGGTACAATCTGCCGCGACCGCAGCCGCCTCTACGAAGGCAAGCCTTCGTTCCGCTTCACGCTCGGCCGCGAGGACAACACCTTGCAGGGATATGCCCAGGGCGAGACCAAGGGGCGTGCCGAGCTGAGCTACTGCTACGCCACGGCGGCCGATTTCGCGACGGCCGATGCGAAGGAGTACGACGCGGCGCAGCGGATGAAGACCGTCTACCACCGCGGCAAGGGAATCTGCGCCCAGGGCTCGAAATGGCGCTACCGCTTCGCCGTCTACATCCCCTCGGAGCTGAGCCGCGAGGTGACGACGATCTTCGCCCAGTGGCACGGCATGCCCGACCGCACGCTGACGACGGCACCCGACGGCACCGTACGACAGCTTACGGCTGTGGAGTTCCTCGCGATGGAAGACACGACCGTCATCAAGAAAGATATCGTCCACACGGCCGTCGAGAAGGCCGACAAGCGGGGTCGCACGATCCGCGCGGCGGGCGAACCTACGGGCTGGAAGGTCGAGCAGGGAGGCTATCCTCCGCTGGCGTTCGGATTCTCGGGCGGATGGTTCTACATCAAAGCCAATTCCGACCGCCGTTGGTTCACGGACAAAACCGACCGTTGCAACGCCAATCCCGAAACGGCGAAGGTGCTGCGAGCGGTGACCTCGGAATTCAAGGCCTCGACGATCGCCTACAAGGAGCCCTTCGAGGCGTTCCCGAAAGATTGCTGGGTGACCTTTGAGGTCACGATCGACTGGACGCGCTACGGAGGCGAAGCCGAAACGATCGAACGCATGGGACGGCTCGACGTGCGCATGATGCGGGAGGGCGCCCCCGAACGCCGCATCGTCGACGACGCACCGATTCTCATCGGCCGCAACGACGACGAAGGCTACTACTTCAAATACGGCATCTACCGCGTAGGCAACAGCACCGAACCGGTGAGCTACAACCTGGCGGGCTACGAGCAGCAAGAGCTCAAATAAAAACGAACGGCGGTTGTTCCCGAAAGAACAACCGCCGTTCGTTTAACGGAATGCCGTCACACCTTGAGCTTCACGCCGACGCGCCCCAGCAACCAGACGGTCCAGATCAGCACCAGCGCATAGACCAGCGAGTTGACCAGGCCGGCCAGGCCGACCGAAAATTCGGGCCGCAGCAGCGGATCGGAGAAAACGAGGTTCTTGAGCGGATGCCAGGCATAGGAGAGCAGGTAGCAGGTCAGCGCCGCCGAACCTGCGGGGCGCACCCAGGCGAACCATGCGGCGTGTCCGCGACGGTCGACCAATCCGTAAAGCAGCGCGAAAATCGGGAAAAAGAGGGCGCAGCAATAGAAATACCACGTCGGCGTAGCGGCCAACTTGGAAATGATCCAGAAACGATGGGCCGCGAATCCCGCGACGGCCATCGCCGCACCGACAACCACCGAGAGGGCGAAAAACCGCCCGATCCGCTGTCGTTCGACGCACTGTTCGAGCAGCAGCGTGAGCGTCATACCCGTACTGCCGAAGGCGAAGATCGTCAGCTGATTGGGCAGCAGGCCCGCGGGAATGTATCCCGACGCCTGGAACAGGGCGCCGACGACGAGCAGCGCCGCTACGGCCGCATGCGCGTAGAGACGCCGGCCGAAGGCGAGGCAGACGAGCGCACAGAAAAGATAGGTCCAGCCGATACGGCCCAGAATCCCCCACCAGCGCACTTCGAAAGCCGTGCCGTCGCTGCCGCGGAAGATCACAGCCAGCCAGACGAGCAGCGCGACGCCGAGCACCTGCAACCCCCGATAGAGCCGTCTTCGCCCCTGCGATGCGGTCGCGGGATAGACGTTCCACACCAGGAAACAGCCCGCCACCATCAGGATGGCATAGGCCGAGCGCGAAAGGCCCGTCGCTTCGGCCGAATAGGCATCTCCGAAATTCACCGTCAGCAGCCCCATGGCCAAAAGCGCCACCGTACGCACGAGGATATGTCCGACGATTCGACCCGTCGAATCGCCTTTCGCCCGGCGTCCGGCGATCGCCAGCGGCACCGAAGCGCCCATGATGAACAAAAAGGCCGGGAAGATCGTATCCGAGAAACCCAGCATGTCCTCGCCCCGGGCTGCGTGCCGCAACCAGTGCGGCACGTCGCTCAGGCTCCAGAACGAGTTGACCCACAACATGAAAAACATCGTGAGCCCGCGAAAAACGTCGATCGCGCCGATGCGCATGCTCTTTGCGGTCATGGCTTCGGGCTATTTCTCTGCCACGCTGCGGATGGCCCGCATGAGCGACAGGGGATGTTCGTAGTCGAGGTCCTGCGACAGCTCCCAGATCATGATACCCGCATAGCCCTTGTCCAGCACGTACTGCGTCTTCTCGCGCATCAGATCGGCACCGTTGAAGGCATAACCGCCCCAGGAATTGGTCGCCGAAGTGATCTTACCGCCCGAGAGCGAGCACAGCGACCGGTAGGTCTGCGTCGCGACGGGCGTACGGCTCTTGTCGCCGCCGTAGAAGGGAACGCCGAGGATGATCTTCGACGCCGGAACGCCGTTGGCCTCGTAGCCCGCGAGCGACTCCTTCACCACACGCATCGGCGCGTGGGGATAGCCCTCCTCGGCCGTGCCGTAGGTATCGTAGATCATCACGTTGATGTGGTCGACATAGGGCGCCACCTTGCCGCCCATCGCGCGGCCGTCCAGGTTGGACGAGAGCGCCACCGTCAACTGCCGCACGCGCGCATCGGAAGGCAGAGCCTCCATCCGCTCGCGAATGGCGGAGAGCAAGGCGATCAGGTCGTCGGCCGGGACATATTTGAAGGGCTCCGACGACCAATCGGTCTCCCAGTCGACGTCGATGCCGTCGAACTGCCGGGCGTGGGCATAAGCCACCAGCGCATCGGCGAAGGCCGTACGCTTGGCCGCGTCGGTACCCATCGTGTACATGTTGCCCGCCGTAGCACCGCCGCCCACGACGAGGAAAGCCTCCTGCGACTCCGTGAGCGCCTTGCGGACGGTCGTATGCGCCGCCTCGCGCGAAGGATCGACATACCACACGCCCTCGGTATCGGGCGAGATGCCGAAGCAATAGACGCGTGTCGGGTATTTCAGATAGGGATAATCCTTCGGATCGGAGGTGGTGATGCGCGTAGCCATCGAATAACCGGCTACGATGCATTTCGTCTCCGCAACGGCGGATTTCTGAGGTTCGGCCTCCGAGCAGGACTCGGAGCAGGCCGCAACGACGCTCACGATAGCGGCCGACAGAATCGGGATGAAAAGATGGTGTTTCATGATCGTTCTTCGATTACTTCAGGAATTCGATATCGTCGAAATAGACCGTACGGTTGTCGGTCACGGGGTCGCCCGTATAGACGAAATTGGAGTGGTCCCAGTTCGACAGCGGACGGAACTGGAGCTCGGTAACGGCCCCGAGGTTCGTATCGGCCGAAATTTCGCGTTTCAGATCGTAGACCAGCACGTTCCAGTCATTGGTCCGCACGACCTTCCGCCACTCCGCCTCCGAAGCGTAAGTCTCGCCGTTGACCGTAGTGGGCAGGGCGTAATCCCCGGCGTAGATGTAGGGATAGTAGAGGTTCGTACCGAGGTAGACCTTCACGCGCAGGGTCGAGTACGCTCCGCGGTCCGCGACGTCCGACAGCAGCAGTTTGAACATACCCGAAGTGGTCCAGCCGCCCAGTTTGTTCATCAGCACCGTGGCGCTCGGGTTGGTTGCAGTCGGGAAGGGATTTTCCACCAGCGACAGCGCCTTGTTGGAGTCTTCGATATCGGCCGGAAGCGCCGCCAGGGCCTCGAAATCGGCGAACAGGTGCGTCGCCTCGACCGTCCAGGCAGCCGTCACACCCTCCTGCTTGGCATTCTTGCCCTCGTAAGCGACCGCATAAGTACCGGGAGCCGTGAAGGCATGTCGGAACGTCGCAGCGTCGGAGACCTTCACGCCGTCGACCGTCCAGGCGTGCACGAGTCCTTTCGCACCGTGCTTTACGTCGGTCTCGATCGTCACCGAGGCACCCGTTTCGCAGCGGATCGTCGTCTTCGGCGCGGGGGTGAACTCGATCGTCAGCGGTTGTTCGACCTCGATGACCGTCACGGGCCACTGTGCCTCAGCGGTCAACGCATCGGCGTTGGTCGCTTCGTAGCGGAGCGTGAAGGTACCCGGATCGGGGAAGGCGTATTGCAACTCAGCTTCCGTACCGACGACCTTGTCACCCACCGACCATTTGTGCTGCACGCCGTTGTCGCCGCTCGTGACCGTCGCAGCGACCGCGATCGGCTCGCCCTGGTTGCAGGTGATCTGCGTATCGGCCGCAGGCGCGAAGGAGACACGCAGCGGATCGGCCGCACGGACCACGAAAGAGTATTCGGTGCGCCCCTCCTTGCCGATCGCCTCGAAACGCAGCACGTAGGTTCCGGCGCTGCGGAAGGTGTAGGTCAGCGTGGGGGTCGCGGCGACCGGCTCGTCGTCGACGTACCAGGCGCAGGAGGTGGCCTCCTCGACCGTCGCTTCGAAAGTCACGGGTTCGTTCACGATGATTTTCCGATCGGTCGTCTCCGGGAAGGTGACGACCGGACCGATCCGATCCTCCGACCCGGAAACCGGATCGGTCGTATCGTCGCTGCAAGCAGTCGACAGCGCGACGCCGAGCAGCAGAAAAAGGGTTGATTCGAGAATTCGTTTCATAGGTATTCGTTGTGTTTGTGATTGACAAAAGGTGATGCTATCGGAAAATATGGGGCGCATAACGATATCCGCAGCGGTCGTAGAGGCGCCGCAACTGCTGCATGCGGGCGACGAAATCGTCGTAGTCCTTGCGGTCGTACGACCAGCCGTTTTCGGCCAGCGCCGCCATGCGTGGAAGCACCATGTATTCGACCTGCGCCATGCCGGGGATATACTCCCGCCACAGGTTGGCCTGCACGCCGAGAATCGCTCGGCGCTCGTCGGCATTCAGCTGGTCGTAGGGATCGTAGGCATAAACCTTCGAAACGGGGACGTAACCGCCGATGGCGAAGGGCTCCGAAGCCGTATCCTCGGCCTGGTAGTAGTCGAAATAACAGAATTTCGAGGGCACCATGATGACCTTGTTGCCCCGCTTCGCCGCCTCGATGCCGGCCTGGGGGCTTTTCCACGACATGACGGTGGCTGTCGGCGAGACGCCTCCTTCGAGAATCTCCTCCCAGCCGATGATCTGCCGGCCGCGGCTGTTGACATGGCGTTCGATGCGTTTCATGAAATAGCTCTGCAACTCGTGTTCGTCCTTGAGCCCCTCGGCCCGCATGCGGGCCTGGCACTTGGGGCACTCCTTCCAGCGCGTTTTCGGACACTCGTCGCCGCCGATATGGATATACCGCGACGGGAACAGGTCGATCACCTCGTCCAGGACCGCCTCCAGGAATTCGAAAACGGCATCGTTGCCCGCGCAGAAAACGTCGTCGAAGACGCCCCACGTAGGCGACACGGCATACCCCTCGCCGCGGCACCCCAGGTGGGGATAGGCGGCCAGCGCAGCCAGTGCGTGGCCCGGCATCTCGATCTCGGGAATCACGTCGATATAGCGCTCGGCGGCATAGCGCACCACCTCGCGGATATCGTCGGCCGTGTAGTACATCCCTTCGCCGTAAGGTTTGCCGTCGTACTCCTTGCTCGTGCGGGCATGGCCCACGACGGTCTGGGCACGCACGGCGCCGATCTCGGTCAGCCGCGGGTATCGTCCGACCGCCAGGCGCCAACCCTGGTCCTCGGTCAGGTGCCAGTGGAAGGTGTTGATCTTGTGCAGCGAGAGGATGTCGATGAAGCGTTTGACCTCCTCCACGGAGCTGAAGTGGCGGCAGACGTCGAGCATCATGCCCCGATAGCCGAAATAGGGTTTGTCGGCGATGCGCAGCTGCGGAATTTCACGTCCTTCGGCGACCAGCTGGCGCAAGGTCTGCAAGCCGTGGAAAAGCCCGCGCGGCGAGCCGCCCCGCAGGTCTACTCCCTTGGCCGTGACCTCCAGACGATACTCCTCGTCGGCCAGGGCCGAATCGAGCGAGAGGTTGACCGCACCGCGTTTGGCCTTGCCGCACACCACCGCGGGACGTGCGCCGAGCAGCGATTCGAGTTGCGCGGCGGCAATCTCCGCAGCGGGTTTCAGATCGGCCGCAGCGACACGCAGAACAAGGTTTTCGGGCAATCGGTACGCCCCCTCTCCCATCGTTATCGACACGGGACGGGGAACGATCGCCGGTTCGGGAGCGGCCGCAGCGCCGAGAAACGCCGCCAGCGAGGCCGCAAGGGTCAGAATTCGTTTTTTCATCGAACGCAAGAATTTATCGGTTGGACTTCAGCCGCTCGTACGACGCCTTCATTTTCAGCGTACGCATGCGGTTCACGTAGTCGATTTCGGCGGGTTTGAGGTAATTTTTGTGCAGAAGCGCGAAACGCTTGTCGATCTTCGCGGCATCGCGCACCAACGCGGCGAGGTCACGTTCCAGAGCCGGAATGTCGCTGCGCCGGAACTCCGAAGACTGGTAGCGGGCTTCGAAACATTTGAAACGCAGGTATTCGATCCGTATGTCGAGCATCAGCAGGTAGTGCGCCACATGGTCGCGGCCGTCGCGGGGACGCAGCTGCGCCAATTCGTCGCGCATCGCGCGGCATTCGGCCAACACCTCCTCCACGTCGCGCCCCCGGGCATCCTTCGCCCCTGCGGCCGTGACGGAGACCATCTCCTGCGGCATCGAGAAGTAGCGCCACAGCACCTCGGCACCCGTCTCATCGAGTCCCAGACGCGTCCGGGCCCAACCCTTCACGAAGGTTTCGGGTTCGAACGGCGCATCGGAGCGCACCGCGTCGCAATAGGCATCGCAGAGAATGCCGAACGCCGACATGGGATAGACCAGGCGGATGGGCTGCATATCGAGCACCTCGTTGCCCGCATCGTAAAAATAGCCGTAGGTGCCGCTCGTCGACCACGAGGTCTCGATCATGCCTTCGTAGCCGTGACGGCGGGCGAAATCGACGAAGACGGCCAGGTTGTCGAAGTGCTTCTTCCACTGCGTGAGGTAGATATTGTCGGGCCCCGAGCGCAGTGCCGGAGCGCCCCACATCTTCACGCCGCGCGCGAAAAGGTTGTCGAGTTTTCCGAAGCGGTCCGGTTCCCAACCGTAGTTCCAGTCGACGAAAATCAGGTCGTCGGGCAGTTCGTCCAACGCCTCGGGGTACTTGAGGATGATATCGGCCCAGATGACGGGCGTTTTACCCAGGCGGCGCACGACCTCGCACATCGCCTTCACGTAGTCGACGAACAGGCGCGACTTACCCTCGCGTTCGGCCACGGCCCGGCAATCCTTGCAGAGCCCCAGCAGGTAGGTTTCGTCGGCACCGATGTGGAAATAGCGCGACGGGTGGAGCGCCGCCACCTCGGCGAAAATCTCCGAGAATAGCGCCGTGGCGGCTTCGATGCGCAGCGGGCAGACCTGCGAAGGGTCTTTCCGGTCTTCGCGCAGGGCCCCGTAGCGTTCGTTGCGCAGGATGTATTCGCAGTGCCCGAAGCAGTTCTGCAAGGGGATCACGTCGATCCCCCGCGCAGCGCAGTAGGCGACGAAATCGCGCACCTCGGCCTCGGTGAAGGCCGAAGCATTCGACAACGTGGCGTGCTTGACGAAGGGGAAAGTGGCCTCCCACTCCATGACGATGGTGCTGACGCCCTCGCGGGAGAGGTCGTCGACCAGGTGCCGCATGGCGTCGAGGGTCATTACCTCCGTGCGGAAATCGAGGTGCACGGCCCGCACGGCGAAAGGTTCGGCGTGTCCCACCCGAAGGGAGAGCAGCACGAGCAGCAGTATAAACGAGCGGAGTTTCATCCGTTATCAGATTTTGATGTAGATTTTCTTTCGGTAAAGCAGCAATCCCGGCAGCCAGATCAGTCCCACGAAAAGCAGCGACCAGACGAGCGACCCGAAAGCGGGTCCGCAGAAGGGGTCGATGCAGGTCGTGTAGAACCACCCTTTTACCGTCACGGTGTTCCCGCCGACGCGAAACGCCACGTTGGTGAGCACCGAGCCGATCCAGGCCAGGACATAGAGGAAGAGCGGATTGACGCCGAAGGCGCGGAAAAATCCCGTCCAGCCCGTACGACGACGCACGTCGATCGTCCAGACGAGCACTCCCAGCAGCAGCGCCCCGAAACCCGAGGTGGCCAGGGCGAAGGAGGAACTCCAGATTTTCTTGTTGAGCGGACAGCCGTATTGCAGCAGCAATCCTGCGAAAACGAGCGCCGCACCGAAGACGAACAGCCGGTTCAGACGCACCTGCAAGGAGTCGCCCTGCGTGAGCATCCGACCCGCGGCGGCTCCTAACAAGAACTGCGCGATGCGCGGCAGCGTGCTCAGCAGCCCCTCGGGCTCGAAGCCCAGGCGCGACCCGTCGGCCAGGCGCTCCATATAGAGGTGGTTTTCGCCCAGCAGAGCCCGGTCGACCACCGCGATGATGTTATCGGCCGAGAGTTCGAATCCGTTGCCGAGCGCGAGCAGAAGCCAATAAACCGCCAGCAACACCGCAGCCGTCGCCACCAGATGCCTAAAACGCAGCACGACGAGCGCCGCAGCACCGAACAGGTAGGCCAACGCCAATCCCTGCAACACCCCGAGGATGCGGAAAGTCCCCATCGGGAATGCCGTTTGCAGCCAGGAAGCCCCTTCGACCGCCTGCACCAGCAGGTAGCGCGACGTGCCGAAGACCAGGCCCGAAAAGAGTTGCAACCCCACCCCGATCGCGAAAATCACGGCACTGCGTCGGAGGATGCGCAGCATCCCCGCGCGGGTCGGCCCCTCGTAGCGTTTCGAAAGGGAGAGCCACCCCGAGATGCCCATGATGAAGACGAAGAAGGGGTAGATCAGGTCGGTGGGCGTCAATCCGTGCCAAGCGGCGTGTTGCAGCGGCGCATAAGCCTTGCCCCACACGGCGGGATTGTTCACCAGGATCATGGCCGAGATCGTGATGCCGCGCATCACGTCCAGTGCCAGCAGTCGGTCGGTTTTTGCCATCGGAAAGCGGTTTTATCGGTTGGGGTTGTGTTCAAATTCCATTTTGACACAACCCCTTTTAGGTGTGTAAGAATGGGTGATATGCAAGGCGCTGAGGAGGAGGCCGAGGGAGCATACTCGACGTATGAGACCGAGGCCGAATTCCGAAAGCAACGCAGCAGATTGCCCGTTATGACACACCGTCGAACCGGAAAGCATCAGATTACCGTAAGCGAAAAGACTTTCGAGACGCTGCGGCCTCCGCGCGAAGCCTCGAAACGCAGCGTGAAGGAACCCGGCACGGAGAACGTGCAGTGCAGCCGGCGGTCGGTGCCGACGACTCCGACCGGACGACCCTCGGCGTCGACGAGCGTCCAGCGGCACTCGACCGAACCGTCGTTGGGCGACACGATCATCTCCTGGGAGTACTCCGTCCCGGCCGCGACGGTCAGCGTCGAGGCGGTCGAGTCGTAGACATACACTTCGTCCGGAGCGAAGGCCGGATTGTCCGAATCTTCGTTGCAGGCTGCCAGCGTCAGTCCGGCCAACAGCAGAAACAGGTATTTAAACAATTTCATAATTCTATCTCGTTAAAAGGTTTCGGATCAATTCTGCACGTCCCACCATACGGGCACGGTCCAGTCGTCGGAGCCGCCCATGCGATCGACGGCCTCCTGCCAGTTGACGGCGTTTTTGGTCTGCTCCTCGATCGGGTAGCACAGGCGCAGCGGACGCGCGCCGTTCGACTGGTTTTCGTTGGGATAGCGGTTGTACCAACGGGCATAGGCCGTCGGCATGCCGTTCGTACGGCGAATGTTCGACCACGCCTCGATGGGGTCCATCATGTGGAGAATCCAAATCTGACGGTTGATCTCTTCGAGGGCCTCCGTACCGCCCGCCTCGACGTGCGGCAGCAGGTAGGTCTGCATGTACTCGCGAATCTCCTCGTCGGTAGGCATCTCCGCAGCCGGTACGCCGAACAGCGAGAACTGTTTCACGGCGGCCTCGTAGCCCTTGGCGAAACGCGATACGGCGCTCTCCGAGTCGATGCCCCAGCCGCGGATCGAAGTTTCGGCCAGCAAGAACTGCGTCTCGGCATAGCTCATATGAATCCACGGCGAATCGACCGCCATGAGATACCGCGAGGGCGAGAGGCGCTGCATGTAGTGACCGGCACCGCTCGACAGGTTGGAAATGGCCTTCGTCAGGGCCGCACGATCCTCCTCGGACATCCAGGTGGCGTTGCCGACCGCTGCGACGGTCACGGCCGGAGCCCACACGTTGCGCGCTTTGGCATCGCCTTCGTAGCCGTTTTCGCCCGGGATCTGGTTGCCGCCGCCGTAGTTGAACTCCTGGGCGGGAACGGTCATGTAACCGTCGTAGTTGATGTAGCCGTCGACGTTCGTCGCGAGGTTTTTCGTCTGGCTGTTGGCGTTACCGGCATTGTACTTGCGCATCAGCTCGGTGACGTCCACAGCGTCGTTCCAGGCGGGAAGACCCGCGTTCGAGGGCGACACATAGGTTCGAGCGATCAACTTAAGACGCGGATCGGTGGCCGTCAGGCGATGGAACGGAGCCGTGTCGTAGGTCGCGGGGTCTTCGACGCTGAGGGCCTTGAAGAACTCGGTCGTCATGCGGTATTGCGTGATACCCAGACCGGCGCTTCCCGTTACCTGCAACATGATATCGGCATAACCGTTGCCCGCGCCGAGGGTCTCGTAGTCCTGGGCGTGTTTCACGGCGGCGATATCGGCGTTGGAGGCCATCAGCCCCGCGGCGAGCGCCTCGGCAGCCTTCTGTTTGGCCACGTCGGGCTTCACCTTCACCAGGCGCATCGCCACACGCAGTTTGAGCGAAGCGGCCAGGCGCTTCCACTGCGCCACGTCGCCCGCGAAATAGCAGTCCGAAGCAGGGCTTTTCTTCGAAGCGTCGAACTGGTCGATCGCCTCGTCGAGGCGCTTGAAGAAATCTTCGTAGATCGCCTCCTGACGGTCGTACTTCGGGGTGAAGATCGCCTGGTAGTAGCCCTGTCCGCCCTCGAAATAGGGCACGTCGCCGTAGCAGTCCGTGAGTTTGAGGAAGGTCTCCACGCGCAGCACCTTAGCCATAGCGCTGTAATTGACCATTTCCGGATTGCCGTCCACGATGTTCTCCAGCGCGACGAGGTTTTTCACCGTCTCGGGATAGAACAAATCCTGCCACAAGCGGGCGAAATAGCCGTTGTTGCGGATACCTTTGCCGCCGTACTCGATGTTGCCCCACGAGCCGGTCCAATGGTTGACCCACCCGCCGGGATAGGTGAAGAAACGGGCGGCGTTCTGGCGTCCCATCGAGTGGGACATCTGAATGGTCGGGATCAGCAGCGCCGGATCGATCGAACCGTTGGCTTTCGTCGGGTTGATGTTCAGCTCCGTGAGGTCGCTGCACCCTCCGGCCACCAGCGCCAGTGCCGAGACGAGATATATCGATAGTTTTTTCATGGTCGTAAGATCGTTTAGAATTTGACTTTGACACCGAAGCCGAAGGTGCGTCGCGAAGGCAGCGAACCGTATTCGAAGCCCTGGCCGTTGCCGTTATAATAGGAGGACTCGGGGTCGATGTTGTCTACGTTGGAGTAGAGGATCGCCAGGTTGCGGGCGAAGGCCGTGAGCTGCACGCCCGCCAGCGGCGTCTTGCGCAGCCAGCGCCGCGGGAAATCCCACGAGAGGGCCAGTTCGCGGAACTTGATGAACGAAGCGTCGACGATGAACGGCTCGGGCGAAATATCCTGGAAGACCTGCCAGTAGGACTGGGGATTGACGTAGATGTTGTTCTCGATGTAGGTCGTCTTGCCGTCGGCCTCGACCGGAATCACGCCGTCGACCTTATAACCGCCCTTGGCCACCCAGTCGGCGGGCGATCCGGCGGCCACCTTAGCCTGCTGGTCGCGGTACCAGGCGTCGCGGCCCTTGAGCGTATTTTTCGAAGTACCGTTGTAATGGGCCTGCATCATCGACATGGAGTACATGTCGGCGCCGAACTTGGCATCGAACAGCATGCGCAGGTTGAGCCCCTTCCAGCGGATGTTGTGCGACCAGCCGAAGGTATGGTCGTAGGTACCCTTGCCCAAGACGGAGATATCGGTGTCGAAGGTCGGAAGACCCGTCTTCGGATCGACGATCACGCGGCCGTCGGGCGTACGTTTCTGCGCCTGTCCCACGATCACGCCGTAGGGCTGGCCCTCCATCGCATAGATGTAGGCATTGGCCCAGCGGGCGGCCGTGAGTTCGTACGACGGCACGTCGGGATGCAGCTCCAGCACCTTGTTGTCGTTGGTGGCGTAGGTCAGGGTCATGTCCCACGAGAAATCCTTGGTCTCGACGGGCGTGCCCGAGATCGCCAGCTCGATACCGCGGTTGCGGATCTTACCGGCATTGATGAGCGACTTGGTGAAGCCCGAGGCCGACGAAATGGGCAGGCTCATGATCTGATCCTTGGTCGTCTGCTGGTAGAGCGTCAGGTCGAGGCCCAGACGGTTCTTGAAGAACTTCATGTCGAGACCGACCTCCGTCGAATAGCTGGCCGTAGGTTTGAGATCGTAGAACGGAATGACACCGCCCTGGGGATCGACCTGACCGAGCGACTGACCGTTCAGCGTGAAGGTCTTCAGACCGAAGTCGAGGTAGAGCTGGTAGGGGTTCGTGTCGCCGCCGACCTGGGCCCACGAAGCGCGCAGCTTACCGAACGAAAGCCAGTCGCCGTGGTTGAAGAGGCTCGAGAAGATCAAGCTGCCCGACACCGAGGGGTACCAGTAGGAGCGGTTCTCGGGGCTGAGCGCCGAGGAGACGTCGTTGCGGATCGTGGCGTCGATATAGGCCCAGCCTTTGTAGCCGACGCTCACCGAGCCGAACATCGACCGCACCTCTTTCTTATAGAGTCCGTGCGTGGTCGAAATACGCTCGAAAGCATTCAGGTCGTCGACGCCCGGCATAACCTGTTTGAGACCTTCGGAGGTGAACTGCTCGTTCTCGTTGCGCCAGAGGCTCGCGCCGACGAAGGCGTTGATGTCGAAATCGCCGTATTTCTTGGCGAACGTCAGCGTCGCTTCGAGGTTGGTCTGCATGACGTTCATCACCCGTTCGTTGATGCGGCCCTCGGTCTGACGGGGTGTCGAGACGGGATCGAACGTCGTGGCGCGGAACGTATAGGTATCCAGACCGCCGCGGCCTGCCAGTTTCAGCCACGGGGTGATCTCCCACGTGATCTTGGCATTGCCCATCAGACGTTTGCGGCTCGACTCGTTGCGCATCTCGTTGATGACCCAGTAGGGGTTGAAACGGTAGTCGGAACCGTTCCACTGGTAGTAGTTGCCGTCGGCATCCTTATAGGAATCCTTCAACCAGTGTTGGTCGAAGTTGGGGGCGATGCCCACCAGCGAGTTGCCGATGTTGCTGGCGTTGTCGGTCAGCGCAGGGCGGTTCTTCACGTCCTCGATGACGTACGAAGCCGACGCATCGAGCGAAACGGTCTTGCCCAGACGCGTCGTACCGCGCATGGTGAGGTTCGTGCGGTTGAACTCCGATTTGGGCACGATATCCTTGTTGCGCATGTCGGTCACGGCGAAGCGGAACGAGGTCTTCTCCGTCGCATTGGAGAACGACACGGAGTTCTGGGCCGTGAAACCCGTATCGAAGAACGACAACACGTTGTTGTTCACGTTGCCGTAAGGCTTCCACTGGCCGTTGTAAATCTGGATTTTGATATTGGGATCGAGCTTACCGCCCCACGCCACCTGCGTGGTGCTGCGGCCGTCGGCCTCGGTCAAAGGAATGGAACCGTTGCGGCCCATACCGTAGACGCGCTGGTAGTCGTTGAACTGCGACAGGAGCGTGGTGAAGCTGATGTTCGACGACACCTCGATGCCGAGCGACTCCTTGCGGGCCGATCCCGACTTGGTGGTAATCATCACCACGCCGTTGGAAGCCATCGAGCCGTAGAGCGCCGAAGCCGAGGGACCTTTGAGGATCGTCACGTTCTCGATATCCTCGGGGTTGATCGACGACATGACGTCGCCGAAGTCGTAGCCCGAGCCGCCCCACTTGCCGTCGGCACCCTGCAACTGGGAGTTGTCGACCGGCATGCCGTCGATGACGTACAACGGCAGGTTGGAACCCGACAACTGCGAGTTACCGCGGATCAGCACGCGCGACGATCCGGTCGGGCCGGCCGTGGTGGTCGAGATATCGACACCGGCGACCTTGCCCACGAGCGCCTGCATGATGTTCGACTCGCGGCCCGCCGTCAGATCGTCGTTGCCGACCGATGCCACGGCATAACCCAGCGCCTTGGTCTCGCGCTTGATGCCGAGGGCCGTCACGACGACCTCGCCGACGGCCACCGACTCCTCCTGGAGCACGATCTCCAGGAAGGTCTTGCCCGCTACGGGAACCGTCTGCGGCACCATGCCGATGAACGACACCGAAAGCGCGGCATCCTTGCCCGAGACGCTCAGCGAGAACTTACCGTTCGAATCGGTCGTCGTGCCGCGCGTGGTGCCCTCCTGCACCACAGCGGCCCCCACGACCGGCTGTTTCTGCTCGTTGGTCACCGTACCGCGTACGGTAACGCTCTGCTGCGCGAACGCGGAGCACCAACAGCAAACCGACAGCAACGTCGCGGCCAATAGCCGCACGACACCGCTGCTCTTCTGTTTTTGGGATAGTTTCAGCATATTATCAATAATTTGGTTGGTGAATATTCACAGATAGGGATACGACGTTCCGGGAGCGGCGCAGATGCACCGTTCCGGAAGCGGGAAATCGAAGACCGAGGAAACCGTTATCGAGCACGGAACCCGAGCCGACAAATCCGAGGGGGGGGGTGCCGGCCGACACGCCGCGGCGCACCGTCGCAGCGAGACGGGCGACGGAATGCGCATCGAAAGCGGTTATCGAACGGTTACGGTTCATGGTCTGCGGGATCAGAAAAGGGGTTCGCCGGCGAGAATGACTCGCTGCATCTCGATATCGGCATTGAAAATCAACAGGTCGGCATCCTTCCCGACCTCGATCGAGCCCTTGCGGTCGGCGATGCCCATCACGCGGGCCGGGGTCAGCGTCATCATCTTCACGGCATCGGCCAGCGGCGCTTCGCCCAGGCGGTGCATCGTGCGGACGCAACGATCGGCCGTAGCCACGCTGCCCGCGAAGGCACTGCGGTCGGGCAGCTTCGCCACACCGTCCTCCACGACGACGGGCATGCCGTCCTTTTTCGACCCGAGGATCGATTCGCCCTCGGGCATGCCGGCGGCACGCATCGAATCGGTGATGAGGCACGTACGGTCGGCCCCCTTGAGTTTATAGACCAGCTGCAAAAGGCTCTTGGGCAGGTGCACGCCGTCGGTGATGATCTCGACGGTCATATCGTCGAGGAAGTAAGCCGCCTCGACGATGCCCGCATAGCGGAAGGCATTGCGGCGCACGACGGACGAAGTGCAGGAGTAGAGGTGCGTGACATGGGTATAACCGTTGTCGAAGGCCTCGACGGCCTGCTCGAACAACGCGGCGGAGTGTGCGATCGAGGCCAGGATGCCTTTCGAACGGAGCACGCGGCCGAACTCCAGCGCACCGTCCAGCTCGGGAGCCAGCGAAATGCGGCGGATATCGGGGCATGCGGCCAAATAGGCCTCGTACTCCTCGGGCTTCGGATCGCGCAGGTAACGCGGGTCCTGCGCCCCGCGCATTTCGTAGGCGAAATAGGGACCTTCGAGGTGCAGCCCCGGCATGTGGGCGCCCCGTAGGTTGAGCGGCCGAGCCTCGCGGTAGACGGCGAAGGTCTCGTAGAGGTTTTCATCGGTGCTGGCCAGCGTCGTCGGGAAAATCGTCGTAGCGCCGTGGCGCGCCGCCATCTCGGCAGCCCCGAGCCACGCCTCGACCGTGCCGTCCATGAAGTCGTGGCCGCCCGCACCGTGGGTATGGATGTCGATGAATCCGGCCGAGACGTAATCGCCTCCGGCATCGGTCACCGAAGCGGCATCGCCCCGGTATTCGCCGGCACCGACCGCCGTAATCACGCCGTCGGTCCACTCGACATATCCCCGTTCGATGCCCGAAGCAAGGATGAGCTGCGCATTCGCAATCGCACGTTTCATCTTCTGTTGCGTTTTTATGGGTAATCCCCCTGATTTTACCCGGTCTTTCCGTTTCGGCCGGCCGAAGCCTCGCGGCGGGACGACGCGTTTTCAATTCTGACCCTCCCCTAAATCCCCTCCTCGGAGGGGACTTCCTGAAGCATTCCGTAGGTTTTCGAAAGAATATCCGTGTAAAATCGGGTGTATTGCGTTTATTGGTTTCTATCGTTTTTTAGTCCAGTGTTCGATCCGGTATCCGCGCAGGGCATAGAAAAGCAGGAAGACGAAGCACGGAATCGCCATCCAGTAGGCCGCCTGCGTATCGCCCAGGCGCGTAGCTTCTCCGGCATAGAGGAGCGGGAAAAGACCGCTCGCCGAGAGCGCCATCACCAGCCAGGCCGAGCCGAGGCCCGTATGGCGTCCCAGGTCGCGGATCGCCAGGGGCCAAATGCCCGAATAGAGAAAAGCGTTGGGTACGCCCATCAGAATCAGTATCCACATGGCATCGTGGGCCTCGACCCCGAACAGCGTCGTACGACCGCCGACCGTCACCAGCGCGACCGAAGCCGCGAGGTTGAGCGCCGAGGCGATACGCAGGGCGGTGAGCTGCGACACGACGCGCGGGATCAGCACCGCACCCAGCAGGAAGCCCACGAAGGTCGTGAACAGGATCATCGGCGGCAGCAGCTTGGCCTGGGCGATATCGGTGCCGAGCGAGGCGGCCGACGTCACGAGCGTATTGATACACAAGGCCTGCGTACCCAGGTGGCAGATCATCGCCACGGTACCCAGCACCAGGTAGGGATATCCGAAAATGCCCCGGCCGTCGTCCTTCGCAGCAGCGGCGTCCTTACGCACATGGGTGATATCGGGCAGCGCCGAACGACGCACGTAGAGCCCGAAAGCGACCAGCACGATGGCCAGCAGCAGATAGGGCACGATCACGCGGCGGACCATCTCGTCCAGCACCGCTTCGCGCGGCAGCCCGCCGATCGTCGCGGCACCGCTCCCCAACTCTTCGAAAACCTCGGAATCGCCCGGACGAATGATGACGTAACCCAACGCCAGCGGCGCCAGGATGCCCGCCAGTTTGTTGCAGACGCCCATGATGCTCATGCGACTGGCCGCCGACTCGATGGGGCCGATCACCGTCACGAAAGGATTGCCGGCCGTCTGCAACACCGCCAGACCGATACCCAAGAGGAACAGCCCCGCCAAAAACAACGCGTACTGGCGCGTGAGGGCCGCCGGAATGAAGAATAGCGCACCGAGCGCCATGATGTAGAGTCCGTAGCTGATGCCGCGCTTGTAACCCACGCGATCGAGCATCACCGACGAGGGAATAGCCATCACGAGATAAGCGATATAAAAGACGAATCCGACCAGATAAGCCTGCGCGAGCGAGAGTTCGCACGTCACCTTGAAATAAGGGATCAGCACGGAGTTGACCCAGGAGATCATTCCGAAGAAAAAGAAGAGCGTTCCCATGATCGCCATGGAAGCGTAGTAACGGCGTTTGTCGCTTTGTGTCGGAGTCGGTTTTTCGGTCGGCATGGCAGTAGTTTTTTCCGTTCGATCGGGCGTTCTGTGTTCGATAACGGATTAATTCGACCGCAATGTACGAAAAAATTCGTTTCATACAACACTTCATCCTCGAAAATATTTTCAGCACGCGATGAACGCAGTCGAATTATAAAATATAAACCATTAATTATAAATAACTTAAACCAATAAAAGAAAATTTATTTGGAAAATAAAAATAATTACCGTAACTTCGTGCTCGAACACGGAAAGTAAAAATTTCCACGCGGAACCGACGACAAACGAAACATACCTATATAAATTCAAACCCCATGGACGGACTGATAAAAGATTTCCGCATCGACAAGCTCCGCGTACTCGTCTACGAAACCCGCGAGCAGATGGGCCGTGCGGCTTACGAACTCTACCGGCAGAAAATCGGGACGCTGCTCGCCTCCCAGGAACGCGTGCGCGCCATCTTCGCAGCAGCGCATTCGCAGGACGACTTCCTGCGCTGCATGGCCCAGGACGAAACGCTCGACTTCAGCCGCATCGAAGCGTTCCACATGGACGAATACATCGGTCTTCAGGACGATGCATCGCAGAAATTCAGCACGTTCCTCACGCAGGCGATCTTCTCGCGGCGTCCCTTCGGACAGGTGCATCTGCTGCGCTCGAACGTCGAGGACCCCGAGGCCGAGTGCCGGCGTTATGCCGCCCTGTTGCAGGCCGCGCCGATGGATATCGTATCGCTGGGCATCGGCGAAAACGGGCATATCGCTTTCAACGATCCCCACGTGGCGCTGTTCGACGATCCGCAGACCGTGAAGATTACCACCCTCGACGAGCCCTGCCGCCAGCAGCAGGTCAACGACGGCGAATTCGCCTCGATCGACCGGGTGCCGCGTCGGGCGTTGACGCTCACCGTTCCGGCACTGCTCGCATGCCGCACGATCGTGGGAATCGTACCGCTCGACCGCAAGGCTAAAGCCGTACACGACGCCCTCTACGGCCCCATCGCGGAGAGCTGCCCCGCTTCGGTACTGCGCACGCACGACGACGCAACGCTGCTGCTCGACCGCGGAGCAGCCTGCATGTTGGAAATCGAACGATAGTCTCGCGGCGAAACGCCGCCTTCATAAATTCGCCCCTCTCCGAAAATCCCCTCCTCGCAGGGGATTTTCGGGCGAAACCCGCAAAGCAATCGGGATAAGCATACCCAGTATGAGGATTTTTTCGTAAATTCGCGCGAAGATGGACAGCAAGAATTACAAAGTCAAGGATATCGCTTCCATGGCGGGCGTATCGGTCGGCACGGTCGACCGGGTGCTTCACAACCGGGGAGACGTCTCTCTCAAGAGTCGCCAGAAGGTGGAGGAGGTGCTCACGCGCATCAATTACCGGCCCAACCTGCTCGTTTCGTCCATCGGCGTGAAACGCAGCATTACCGTCGCCATCGTGCTGCCGAGCTACGGCGAAGGCGAATACTGGCAACAGATCGAACAGGGAATCCACCGAGCGCTGTACGACTACTCGAAAATCCGCACTGCGACCAAAATATTCTATTACAACCAGTTCGACCTGTATTCCTGCAAAGAGGCCTACCAACAGGCGCTCGACTTCGAGTGCGACGCCATGATTATCGGTCCGACGTTCCGCGACGAGACCGTGCGGCTCTCACGCACGCTCGACGAACGGTGCACGCCTTATATCTTCGTCGATACGCTCATCCCGCAGTGCAACCAACTCGCGTTCTTCGGGCCCGACTCGCGGACGCTCGGCTACATCGAAGCCAAGCTGCTGGCCAATGCGATCCCCGACGACAAGGATATCGCCATCCTGCACGCCGTGCGCTCGGGAAACGAGAGTTCGTTGCAGACGGTCGTGCGCAAAGAGGGGTTCTTCGAATATTTCGACACCATGGCGCGCCGCAACCGCTTTCTCTACGCCAACTACTACAACGAGGATATCCGGCGGAGCTGGGAGGAGTTCGACCGGCTGTTCGCCGACGGAAACAACATCGGCGGAGCGGTGCTTTTCAACTCGCGGTCGTATATTTTCGCCAGCTACCTCGAACATCGCAACATCACCGACGTGAAGGTGATCGGCTGCGGCGTGACGGACCGCAATGCGGAGTACCTGAAGAAGGGCTACCTGTCGTTCCTGCTCTCGGAGCGCCCCGACCAACAGGGATATCTGAGTATCAAGTACATTCTCGAACACATCCTCTACGGGCAGCACGAGCGGATCGTGAAATACACCCCGATCGACATTCTGATCCGCGAAAACATCGATTTCCAACGCTGAGAACGCACAATCCCCGGCCCGCGCAACGGCCGGGGATTTTTCACGAAAAAGGGTCCGCCTTGCGAAGGCGGACCCCGATTGCAGCCGGAAAGAGCGTGTCTATTTCCCGATGGTCAGCACCACACCGGCCGTAACCCATGCCCCGGGAAGCGGAATGCCGCCCATGTCGCAATAGCGCGTATCGGTGATGTTGGTCGCATCGACATAAAGCCGGCAAATGCCCTTCTCCCACGACAGGCGAGCGTCGAGCAGGAAGAAGGGATCGAACTCGCGGATCTCCGTCACCGAAGAATCGCCCGGAACGGGATAGTGGGTATAGCTGCCGTTGCGGTCGCTCAGAGTTCCCGTGAGCGACAACGACACGCGGCGCAGCATCCGCATCTCGACGGCCAGGGCCGCCTTGTGACGCAGGAAGTCGAGAGCGCTCTTGGCTACGACGTCGCTGCTGCGATCGGTCGTGACGTAGGCATACGAAAGCACCGCACGACGCAGGAAACCTTCGCAAGCGGCATAACCGCCCGAAACCTCCACACCGTAGGTGTCGAGGCGGCTCGTCTGCTCGGAGTGCCATTTGCCGTCCATGTCCTCGCGCCATACCCAATCGATGATATCGCGTCCGGCGCGGTAGTAGGCACCGAGCGAAACATTCCAACACCCCTTCGTCCAGTCGGCGCCGAGGCGTACCGTCACGGCATGCTCGGGGGTCAGATCGAGGTTGTTGATCTGCGCGGGCGAGCTGTAATAGAGGTCCGTGAAGGTCGGCAGGCGCCGCGACTGCGATGCGGCGGCATAGAGGCGCCACGCCTCGCCGGGAGTATATCCGGCCGAGAGATTCCACAGCGCCGAGGAGCCGTAAGGGGTGAAGCTCGCACCGGCGGACGCCGCGACGTCGAAGCGCCGCCACTGTTTCTCGTGGCGCAGCCAGACATTGCCCGTATTGCGCGCATCGGCATGGGTATAGAGACCGTGCGGGCGGGGAAGCGCCTCACCGAGGTTCGTACTGTAAATGTGGTTGTAGGCATAATCGCCTCCGAGAGTCGTCACGCCCGCGGACCAGGTATAATCGGCCCAGAGTTTAGCGCCCGCGTTGTCGGTATTGTGGCGGTTCAACGCCTGACCGCGCGTCCAGTCGTAACGGTCGAAGTTCTTGCGATAGCTCGCCGAGGCTCCGAAGGAGAAAGCGCCGGCCTGCCGCAGCCAGCGCAGCGATGCGAGGGCCGTGGAGGTATGTTCCCACTGTTCGGGGTTATAAGCTCCGTAGAAGCCGTTGGAACCGAACGCCCGGTCCTGATAACCGGCCTGGAGGTCGAAGAACCCGGCCTGCGGCGACTCGCAGGTCGCCCGCACGAAAGCGTTGTAGGTGTCGAAATCGGTGTTGTGGCGATAGCCGTCGCTGCGGCGGTAGGAACCGGCGGCGAAGACGTTGAAACGTCCGGCCGTCACGGCACCCGAAAGATTGGCGTAGGCATAGCCGTGCTGTCCGCCGACGCCCTCGAAGCGCAGGTAGGTCGGCCGCAGCGGTGCCGTGCGGATATTCACCGCACCGGCATAGGCACCGACGCCCGGCACGCCGTCGAGCAGCTCCACCGAGGAGATGCAGTCGATATCGACCGGCAGCGAGTGGGACTGATGCCCCGTGCGGGCATCCGTGAAATCGATTCCGTTGAGAAGGACCATCGTTTGGTCGAAAGAGCCGCCCCGGACGGAGATATCGGCCTGTGCCCCCTTGCCTCCGCGTTCGCGGAGATCGACCGCAGGAGCCAGGCGCAGGGCGGCTTCCAGAGTTTGGACAGGCGCCGCGGCCTGGGCTTTCCGGTCGAAAAGCGGGGTTTGCGACTGCGCGGTTCTCGCCGGAGCCGTCTGGCTCCCTGAGATACCCACTTCGCGGATGCGCATCGTCTTGGCGACGGCCGTAGAATCGGCTTCTTGCGCAACTGCGGTCTCAGCCGCAAGCAGCAGGATCGACATCCCGACGGCGAGCACTCCGATGGTCACCGGACGGTGGAGACTCGCGAAGACCGACCAGCCTTTGCGGTTCCATCGCCGGAAGCAGGGAGCCTGCTTGATAGAGATGTTTTCCATGTGTTTGGTTTGAGTTTGAACAATCGCGGGAGTCGGTACACCGGCGTCGTGTTCGAAACACGAGCCGACGATATCGCAACCCGCAAAAAAACAGCGGTTTCGAACGCTTCCCGGCTGCACACCGCGTTCGAACCGCTGCAAAGATACGCTTTTCGGGCGTTTTCCGGCTCCGAAAGGCCGCTATTTTTCGATCTTGGCCAGCCAGGCGGGATACTTCGCCAGCACGCTGTTGCCCCACGGACCGTACCACGCATACCCTACCCTGCGCTCGGCGGGAACATCGCACAGCCGGTAGACCTTCACCCCGTCGCGGCGGCACATGAAGATTTCGTCGGTATCCAGCTCGTAGTAGCGGGCCCACATGGGCGGTGCCTGGCGATCGTCGACGACGATGCGGTCGACCGCGATCGAGGGGTCCTCCCGCTGCTCGGGAGCCAGCTTCACCGTGACGACCTTCTTACCCACGATCTTCGTCGCTTCGAACCACGCCACGGCGGCCTTCACCGCCTCGACGACTTCGGGCGAAGGTTTGGAGATACGCATCAGCAACGACACGATCTGGGCGCTCTCGCCGGCTGCGAGCCCCGGGAGTTCGTAGGCCCGGGCCTTGACCGGAAGGAGCGTTTCATGGTCGTATTGCTGGGCCCAGACGGTTTTCACGCCGTCGCGGACATACTGCGTCTTGAGGACCGCATCGAGACCGCGTTCCCACGATCCGCGGATGCGCTCCTTCAGCGCCTTGTCCACCCACGCGTAGTAGGGTTTGTTTTTCAGCACGTCGAGCCACAGCGAAAGCGCTCCGTACATCACACCGTCGTTGAAGGTCAGCGCATCGGCATCCCAGCCGCGCCAACCGCCGTTGGGATATTGCGTAGCGAGCATGTACTCGATACCCCGTCGGGCACCGTCGCGATAACGCTCGTCGCCCGTAGCGGTATAGGCCTCTGCGAGGTACTCGATCTGCGTATAAGTCGCATTATTGTCGAGCGTCGAACGCCGCGAATGGGGTTTGAGCGCCAGAACGACCGAATCGGGGTTCAGCCTCGCACGCATATCGAGGTTCTTGGGCCAACCGCCGTCCTCGTTCTGATAGGCGAGGATATTATCGGCGATCTGGCGATATTGCCCGACTTCGTAACGCGCATAGGCAGCTCCCTTCATGGGCTTTTTCCAGAAATCGAGATCGTCGGCGAAACGGTTCGAAGGCTGCTGCGCCATAACTGCGCCGGGCAGCAGCGCCAGAAATATTCCTATTTTTTTCATCGGCAACGACTTTATACCTATTAAGATACTCCGGAGAATCCGCGCAACGGCGAATTACTCCGCGAAAAGGGCCTCGACCTTCGTCACGACCTGCTCGACATCGGCGTCCAGCGGGAAAACGGCGCTCGGTTTGAGGTACCACACGTCGCGCATCCGCTTGAAGCCGGCTTCGCCGCCGCCCGTGATATTGAGCATGACGGTAGCGTCCTTGCGCACCTTGCCGTCGGCCACGGCCTTGATGAGCGACGCCGTAGCGACACTCGCGGCGGGATGAATGTCGACCCCCTCCAGCTCCTCGAAGAGCTTGGCGGCTTTGCGAGCCTGGGCGTTCGTCGCCACGAGGACCTCGCCGTCGGTAGCCTTCAGGGCGTCGTAGAGACCGCCGGCAAGTCCGTAGGGCGGACGACGGTTCGAAAGCACCTTGGCATCGATGATCTCCGCGTCGCGGCGCGCCTTGTCGTCGTCGTAGGGCAGCATCTTGCGCGAATCGGCACGCCAGGCGTCGTACATCGGCACGAACGGAGCATTCTGCGACACCATGAGTTTCATCGTGTTCGCCCCGAAACGGCCGTCCTCGATCAAACGCATATTGGCCTCCCAGGCAGCGATGGCGCCCGTGCCGCTGCCGACGGCCTGGAAATAGTAGTCGGGAATACGGCCGATCGTCGTCACAGCCGACAACACCGTGCAGGCCATGCCGTCTCGCCGGGCGATGTTCTTGGCTCCGCCCTCGGCGTAGAATCCCTTGCCCTTCAGCGCGAGATCGCTCAGGTGGATGGCATCGAAATAGTCGCCGCCCTTCTCGCAGGAGATCAGCTTCACGCAGGGGTTCAGCGGCTCCTCGAACCACAGGGCACCGATGTTGTCATAAGGCACCGAGAGCAGCAGTTTGATGTTATTCTCCGAACATACCTTGGCGAAGGCGCGGGCCGTATTTCCGGCCGAAGCGACCACCAAGACGCGCTGCTCGTCCTCGGCGGCACGTCCGCAGACCGAGAAAGCCTCGGTCTCCTTGAACGAACAGGTCGTCATCGTCGCACCGACGGCCGGATGGTAGCCGTTGAAGGTGATCCAAAGGTTCTCCAAACCGAGGTGCGCGGCCAGCTTTTCGCTTTTGTAGGTCACCGGTGCCGAGGAACCTTTCAGCAGGCGCCGCACGGGCATCCAGTCGCAGAATTTGTAGAATCCGTAATCGTCGGACTTCACTTCCAGCTGTTTTTTAGCATACTTGGCCCGCACGAGCGACGGGGTTTTGCACTGCGGATCGGCGAGTGTCCAACCTTCGTCGGCGAATTCGCGTCCCGTAGCGACGCATTCGAGCGTATAGGAGGTAGGGGTAAAATCTTTCATCTATTTCGTTGTTTGAGTAGTTAGTTCACAATTCAGGACATGCGGTCGCGGTAATCCTCGTAACCGAATTCGCGGATGATTTCGTTGCGGCCGTCGCGTCGCGCGATGGCGATCGCGGGATGATGAACACCGTTGAACATCGTGGTCTTAACCATCGTGTAATGGATCATATCCTCGAAAACGATCCGATCGCCCACCTTCGGTTCGCGGTCGAAGGCCCAGTCGCCGTAGAAATCGCCGGCCAGGCAGCTCGTGCCGCCCAGGCGCCAGCGCGGCTCCTCCCCGACGGGATCGTGTGCACCGACGATGGCCGGTTTATAGGGCATCTCCAGGCAGTCGGGCATGTGGCAGGCGAACGAAACATCGAGCATGGCGGTTCGGACACCGCCGTTCTCCACGATATCCTCGACGGTTGCGATCAGCACTCCCGTGCGCCAGGTGAAGGCGCTGCCCGGTTCGAGAATCAGCCGCAGGTGGGGATGACGCGCGCGGAACTCCCGCAACAGGGCGATCAACGCGTCGCAATCGTACTCGGCGTGGGTCATCAGATGGCCGCCGCCCATGTTGAGCCACTTCACCCGATCGAGGCAATCGCCGAAATGCCGCTCGACAGCCTCCAACGCCCGACGCAGGTGCTCGGGCCGCGACTCGCACAGCACGTGGAAATGGAGTCCCTCGATACCGGCCGGAAGTCCGCCCCCGGCAGCCAGTTGCTCGGCCGTGACACCCAGGCGCGACCCGGCGACGCAGGGGTTATAGAGATCGGTCTCCACGGGCGAATACTGCGGATTGATCCGCAGACCGCACGAAATACCCCGCAGGATCGCCATCGGGGCGAAACGTTCGTACTGCGAGAGGGAATTGAAGGTGATATGGTCGCTGCAACGCAGGATTTCGTCGATATTGCAGTCGGTATAGACCGGGGCGTAGGTATGGGCCGGGCGTCCGAACTCCTCCAGCACCAACCGCGCCTCGGCAGCCGAACTGGCCGTAGCTCCGTCGGAGTGCTGGGCCAGCTGCGGGAAGATGCTCCACATAGCGCACGCCTTGAGCGCCACGATGATCTCGGCACCGCTCTCGCGGCGCACGCGGTCGATGACGGCCAGATTGACGTCGAGCAAGGTTTCGTCGAGCACGTAGCACGGCGAAGGGAATTTCAAAGGATCGATCATAGTGAAATTCTATGAATTTTATGCAAAAATAGCAAAAACCCCGGCATGGAGACAGGTTCCGGCCGGGATTTTTTGCAGAAATAAGTATTTGTACCACCCAAGCCCGGCTAAGATCATCTTCGGGGGCTGGGGGCGAGTCGTAGCCTGCGGGGCGAGTGAAGCGAGCCTCCGCCCAGGGGAGGCTACGGCTCGCACGATCTGAAAGATCGTAGTTGACCGGAATAATCATTTTTAGGGGCTGAGGGCATAGCCTTAACACCTAAATCCCTAATCCTTGTCTATCAGATAGATGCGGGCCGCAGTCTCCGAAGACTACGGCCCGCAAAAATACCATTTTCAGCCCTTCACCTCAAATCTGCTTGCGCAACCGTGCAACGGGGATACCCAGCATCTCGCGGTATTTGGCCACCGTACGCCGGGCAATGCGATACCCCTTCGCATTGAGAATATCCATCAGCGTCTCGTCCGTCAAAGGGCGCCGCTTGTCCTCCTCGTCGATACACTCCTGGAGGATGTTCTTGATCTCGTAGCTCGACACCTCCTCGCCCGAATCGGTCTGCATCGCCTCGGAAAAGAGCGATTTGAGAAGGATGATCCCGAACTGCGTCTGCACGTACTTGCTGTTCACCACACGCGATATGGTCGAGACATCGAGGCCCGTACGGTCGGCGATATCCTTGAGGATCATGGGCCGGAGCTTCGATTTGTCGCCGTCCTTGAAATACTCCTGCTGGTAGTCCAGAATGGTCTGCATCGTGCGCATGAGCGTGTCGTGGCGCTGTTTGATCGCCGAAATGAACCACTTGGCCGAATCGATCTTGTTCTTGACGAACTGGATCGCCTCTCGGTCCTTCTCGCGCACCGTACCGTCCGAAGCGACCATTTCGCGGATCATCTCCATATAGCGACGGTTCACGCGCACCTCGGGGACGTTGTAGGAGTTGAGCGACAGTTGGAAACGGCCGTCCTGGTAGTCGAGGATGAAATCGGGAATGATGTAAGGCGTGGTCTCCGTACCGCCCTCGGCATAGAGATTTCCCGGCTTGGGCGACAGCCGTTTGATTTCGGCGAGGGCATCGCGGAAATCGTCCTCGGAGATTTGCAGCCGCGCGATGAGCTTCTCGTAATGTTTCTTGACGAACTCGTCGAAATACGACGTAAGAATCTTCCGGGCAAGTCGACGCGGACGCGTATCGACCCTCATCTGAGCCATTTGCAGTAACAGACACTCCCGCAGGTTGCGGGCTCCGACCCCGGCCGGTTCCAGCTCGTGAATCACCTTCAGCAGTCGTTCCAGCTCCTCGCCCGTGGTCTCGATCCCCACCGTGAAGGCGATATCGTCGGCGATCGAATCCAGATCGCGGCGCAGATAACCGTCCTCGTCGATGCTGCCGATCAAATAGACTGCCAGACGCATGTCCCGCTCCGAGAGGCTGCGGTAACCCAACTGCTCGACCAGGTATTCGCGGAACGAACGCCCCTCGGTCAGATAGACCGGACGCTGTTTGTCGTCCTTCGAATAGTTGTTGATGCGGCTTTTATAGGATGGCGTATCGTCCTCGCGCAGGTACTCCTCCACCGAAATCTGCTGGGGCTGGTCCTCCTCTTCGGGATTGCGCTCCTCTTCCTCCAGCACGATATTGTCCTCGATCTCCTGCTTGATACGCTGTTCGAGCTGCACGGTGGGCAACTCCAGCAACTTAATCATCTGAATCTGTTGCGGAGAAAGCGTCTGTTGCAGTTTCTGAATCTGACGTTGTGAAATAGCCATAAATTATCGTTTAGCGTTATGTTCACATGCGACAGGTATCTTCAATTTTGGCGTAGTTCAACCCTTATCTACGGACCGCATTGCGTCATCCGACCGTCGCGCTCGCCCCGGTCAGCGCGTCGCCGCGACCGTCACGGCTTCGGCAATGGCCCGCGCCCAGTTCCGGGCCAACTTCCGGGCTCCCTTTTCGGTCGGATGGAGGTAAAAGACTCCGGCACGGCCGTTCTCGGGAAAGCAAAGTTTGCGGTAGTTTTCGCGGAAAAGGTCGTAGCTCCGTTCGTCGCCCGGATAGACATCCTCCGCCTCCTCGGCCAAGGTGCGCAGCACGCCGGCATAGCCCTCCAGACGTTTCTGCCCCTCGACCAGGTACATCGCATTATTATAGGTGTTATCGCTGTACCAGATCGGACGCTGCAATACGAAGATCGCCCCCGGACACAGTTCCCGGACGGTATCCATGATCGCACGCAGGTTCCGAGCGTAGTCCTCGTTCGACACGGGGGCTCCCGTCGTCCGGGTCGATGCCGAATCGTTGGTACCCAGCATGATCGAGAAGACGTAAAGTGCCTCGCCCGATTCGGCCTGCAACTCGGCGATGGCCTTCTTCACGCGTTTGAAATCGGTATCGCGCTCGGGGAGGAAATCCACCGTCGTGGCACCCGAACGACCGCAATTGCGGAAAGCGACCTCCGTGCCGAGCAGCTTGGCGACGTATTCCGCCGCGACGACGGGCGGTGCAGTCCGCTCCGGGCCGGCATGCAGCGCCCCGTAGGTGATGCTGTTGCCGATGAACACCAGTCGGCACGGCTTCGGGGCGAGGTGGCGCGCCTGGACGCAGACCGCCGCCAGCACGAAGCATAAAAGGAAAAGCGCTCTTTTCATGATGTCGTATTCGTTTGTCGCCGGCAGGTCGGACGATTTAGAATTCGGCGTTTTTCGGAGTGCGCGGGAAGGGCTGCACGTCGCGGATATTGGTCAGTCCGGTCACGAAAATCAGCAACCGGTCGAAGCCCAGGCCGAAGCCCGAGTGCGGAGCCGAACCCCAGCGACGGGTATCGAGATACCACCAGATATCCTTCTCGTTCATTCCGAGCTCCCGCACCCTTGCATGAAGTTTGCCATAGTCGGCCTCACGCTCCGAACCGCCGATGATCTCGCCGATTTTGGGGAATAATACGTCCATGCCGCGCACGGTTTTGCCGTCGTCGTTCTGTTTCATGTAGAAGGCCTTGATCTCCTTCGGGTAGTTGATCATGATGACCGGACGCTTGAAATGCTCCTCGACCAGGTAGCGCTCATGCTCCGACTGGAGGTCGCAGCCCCACTCGCAGGGAAATTCGAATTTGCGGCCCGAAGCCTTCAGAATCTCGATGCCCTCGGTGTAGTCCAGACGCTTGAAATCGTTCTCGACGACGAAATGCAGGCGCTCCAGCAACCCCGGATCCCACATCTTGTTCATGAATTCGAGGTCCTCACGGCAATTCTCCAACGCATAGCGGATCAGATACTTGAGGAAATCCTCGGCCAGTTCCATATTGTCCTCCAGGTCGTAGAAGGCCGCTTCGGGCTCGATCATCCAGAATTCCGAGGCGTGGCGCGGCGTGTTGGAGTTCTCGGCACGGAACGTAGGGCCGAACGTGTAGATGCGGCCCAGCGAGAGGGCTCCCAACTCGCCTTCGAGCTGTCCCGAGACAGTCAGGTTGCACGACTTGCCGAAGAAGTCCTGCGCATAATCCACCTTGCCCTCTTCGGTGCGCGGCAGGTCGTTCAGGTCGAGCGTCGTCACCTGGAACATCGCGCCCGCACCCTCGCAGTCCGAAGCGGTGATGATCGGCGTATGGAAATAGTAGAAACCGTGCTTGTTGAAATATTCGTGGATGGCATAAGCCATGGCGTGGCGAATGCGCAGCACGGCGCCGAAGGTGTTCGTACGCGGACGCAGATAGGCGATATCGCGCAGGAACTCCAGCGAATGGCCCTTCTTCTGCAAGGGGTAGCTTTCGGGATCGGCCGTGCCGTACACCTCGATGCTCGCAGCCTGCACTTCGACACCCTGACCCGCACCGGGCGAGCTCACCAGCCGTCCGTCCACGCGGATGCAGGCACCCGTGGTCACGGGTTTGAGCTGCTCCTCGCCGATTACGGCCAAATCCACGACCACCTGGATATTCTTTACGCACGACCCGTCGTTGAGCGCGATGAAGGCCACGTTCTTGTTACCGCGTTTGGTGCGCACCCAGCCCTTGACCGTGATGTCGCTGTCCACGACGCCCGATTCCAGAATTTCTACGATTCTCTGCGTTTTCATGTTTGGATTATATATTTGTTTTCGTTTTCGACGGTTTTTCCGAATTGACAAAGTTAGCGATAATTTACGATTCAGCAAAAAAGCGAAGCTACTATTATGGTCCCAGGTCCGGTTTTATGATTTTTTCAGCCGGATTGCGATTCGGTGAGCCTTGCCATTTTCGGCGCCCGGCGAAGAGCCGGGGGCAAAAAAACTTTCGCTTGTAAACTCAACGCCTCAGGCGTTGCATCTTCGGCGGCTC